>JAAYYY010000623.1 GCA_012515125.1 Chloroflexota bacterium | reverse complement strand
TCCTGTCGGCGCTTGGCGCCGCCTACCTCGCCGCGCTGCTCCGGCTCGCCCGCCGGCTCGGCTATGGCCTCGTCTGGACGGTCCACAATCTGCAGCCCCACGAGCGCTACCACCCGCGCCTCGACGACTGGCTGAGCCGGCTCGTCCTGCGCCTCGCCGTGCCCATCGTCCACTGCCGGGCGGCGGGCGACGCGCTGCGTGAGGCTTTCGGCTATACAGGCCCTGTGCAGGTCGTGCCTCACGGCAACTACGTGGGCGCCTACCCGCCGCCCGCGCAGGCGAAGCGGGAGGCGCGGGCACGGCTCGGGCTGCCCGGCGACGCGCTGATCTTCCTCCACGCGGGCGTGATACGCGCGTACAAGGGGGTTCCCGCGCTGGTGCGGCAGTTTGCCCGGCTGCCCGCCGCCAACGCCGTGCTCGTCGTCGCCGGAGAGGAACACGGGATCGATCTCCGCGCCGAGCTGGCGGCGGAGCTTCGCGACGACGAGCGCATCATCGTGCGCTCCGGCTGGCTGCCTGACGAGGAGCTGGCGCTTTATCTGGCGGCAGCCGACGTGGCGGTCACCTCCTTCGAGCGCGTCCTGACGTCCGGCTCGGTGCTGCTGGCGATGTCCAGCGGCCTGCCCGTCGTCGCCCCGGCCCTCGGCTGCATCCCCGAGATGGTCGGCGAGGGCGGCATTCTCTACGACCCGGCCGATCCCGACGGGCTGTATCAGGCGCTGCTCGCCGCTACGACCGCCGACCTGGAGGCGCTGGGCCGCGCCGCCTACGAGGCCGCCCTGAGCCAGACCTGGGCGCAGACCGCGGCGGGCGTTGTGGAGGCTTATCGCCGCTCCCGCGCTTACTAAGGACTTTGCCATTTCCCCCGCCTACCATACAATCACAGCCGCAATAAACTGATCAAGGAGAGACGATGAAGGCCTTAATCCTCAGCGGCGGGAAAGGGACCCGCCTTTATCCGTTGACCTACACCAGCGCCAAACAACTCATTCCCGTCGCCAACAAGCCGATCCTCTTTCGCGTCATCGAGTCGATCCGCGATGCCGGTATCTGCGACATCGGCATCGTCGTCGGCGACACCGCCAACGAGGTCAAGGAGGCGGTCGGGCGCGGCGGGCACTGGGACGTGAACATCGAGTACATTCACCAGCCCGTCCCCCTCGGCCTGGCCCACTGCGTGAAGATCTCCCAGGAGTTCCTCGGCGACGACCGCTTCGTCATGTTCCTCGGCGACAACGTCATCCAGGGCGGCATCAGCCCGCTCATCCGCGAGTTCGCCAGCAGCGAGTGGAACAGCCAGATCGTGCTCACCCGCATCGCCCATCCCGAGCAGTATGGCGTCGCCGAGCTGGACGACAGCGGGCGCATCGTCCGCCTGGTGGAAAAGCCCAAGAACCCGCCCAGCGACCTGGCCCTCGTCGGCATCTACATGTTCGACAAGCACATTCACGAAGCGGTGGACGGCATCAAGCCGAGCTGGCGCGGGGAGCTGGAAATCACCGACGCCATCCAATGGCTCGTGGACCACGATTACGCCGTGCACCCCTACATCCATCGCGGCTGGTGGATCGACACCGGGCAGCCCGGCGACATGCTGGAGGCCAACGACCTCGTCCTCGAAGAGCTGGACTACAAGGTGGAGGGGTACGTGGACCGCGACAGCCAGGTAGGGCGGCGCGTGACCGTCGAGCGCGGCGCGGAAATCATCAACAGCGTCGTGCGCGGGCCGTCGATCATTGGCGAGAACACGCGCATCGTCAACAGCTACATCGGCCCCTTCACCAGCATCTACCATGACGTGGTCGTCGAAAACAGCGAGATTGAGCACTCCATGGTCCTGGAGCACAGCCACATCACCGACGTGGGCACGCGCATCCAGGACAGCCTGATCGGGCGCGACGTGGTCATCAACCGCTCGCCCATCCGCCCGCGCGCGCTGAAGCTGACCCTCGGCGACCACAGCAAAGTCGGCATCCTCTAGGCCACCATGCGCGCTCTGGTACAGCGGGTCAGCCAGGCCCGGGTTGAAATCGACGGCGAGGTGGTCGGCGCGATTGGGCGCGGCTTCGTCGTGCTGCTGGGCGTCGCGCAGGACGATGGCCCGGCCGAGGCGGCGTGGCTGGCAAACAAGGTCGCCGGCCTGCGCCTCTTTGAGGACGCCGGGGGCAAGATGAACCTCGCGCTGGAGGACGTGGGCGGCAGCGTGCTCGTCGTCTCCCAGTTTACGCTTTACGGCGACGCCAGCCGGGGGCGCCGCCCCTCCTTCAGCCACGCCGCGCCGCCCGAGCAGGCGGAGCCGCTGGTCGAAGCGTTCATCGCCGGCCTGCGCGACGCCGGCCTGACCGTGGCGACGGGGCGCTTTGGGGCGATGATGGAGGTCATCATCCACAACGACGGCCCGGTGACCCTGCTGGTGGAACGATGACGCCTGCGACGCGCACCCGGGAGATTGCCGAGCGCTACGCCGCCGTACAGGCCGAGGTCGCGGCTGCCGCCCGCGCCGCCGGGCGCGACCCGGCGGAGGTGACCGTCGTCGCCGTGACGAAGACGTGGCCCGCGGAAGTCGTCGTCGCCGCTTACGAGGCCGGCATCCGCCACGTCGGCGAGAACCGGCCGGAGGAGCTGGCCGAGAAGCGGGCCGCCGTCGAGGCGCAGCTTGGCCCGGATAGCGGCCTCGTCTGGCACCTCATCGGCCCGCTGCAGAGCCGCAAGACCGCTCTCGCCGCCGAACACGCCGACCTGTTCCACGCCCTCGACCGGCTGAAGATCGCCCGCCGCCTCTCCCGCGAGCTGGTGGAGCGAGGCCGCACGCTGCCCGTCTTCCTGCAGGTCAACACCAGCGGCGAAGAGACGAAACACGGCTTTGACGCCGCCCGCTGGGAGGAAGACGAGGCGCAGCAAGCGGCGCTGCTGGCGGCGGCGCGCGAGGTCGCCGGGCTGCCGGGCCTGGAGCTGCGCGGCCTGATGACGATGGCCCCCTGGGACGCGCCTCCGGAGCTGATCGGCAGCGTTTTCACCCGCACGAGGGCGCTGGCGGGCTGGCTCGCCCCGCGCGTCCCCGACGCCTCCTGGTCGGAGCTATCTATGGGTATGACCGACGACTTTGCGCTGGCGATTGCCGCCGGCGCCACGACCGTCCGCATCGGCCGGGCCATCTTTGGCGAGCGACCGGCCGG
>JAAYYY010000622.1 GCA_012515125.1 Chloroflexota bacterium | reverse complement strand
CGAGGCGCGCACGAAAGGCCCGTCGCCACTGCCCAGCTCATCAGCTATACTGACACCATTGCCGAAATAGCCGATCTGATGGTCGCCGAACAGGCGCGCAATCAGGGGATCGGCACGGCGTTGATCCATATTCTGGGAGCGCTGGCAGCGGCGGCGGGCGCCGAGCGTCTGGAGCTGGCAGTCCGCGTCGAGAACAGCCGCGCCCTGGCCCTCTACCGGCGCCTCGGTTTTCGCGCCTGCCGGTTGTTGCGCTTCCCCAGCGGCCACCGCGCGATTCTGCTGGCGCGCGATCCGTGGCCGCAGCCGGAGCAAAGAGATGAAGCTGATGCGCAGTGATGACGCCGATTATGTGAAGGAGCAATACGCCACAGACAATAACCTGGCAATCCGCATCCGCACCCACGAGCTGTATACGGAGCCAAAACGGGACTTTACAGCCTGGGTTCTGGATCAGATCGCCTGGCGAGGCGACGAGCTGGTCGTGGACGTGGGTTGCGGCGCGGGCGCTTACGTCGAGGCTGTGCAGGCGCGCGCGCATCGCTACATAGCGGGTGACCTTTCGCACGGTATGTTGCAGGCGATAGCCGCGCCCACACGGGTGAATCTGGACGCGCAGCGCCTGCCCATTGCCGGCAGCAGCATCGATGTCTTGCTGGCGAACCACATGCTCTATCATGTGCCGGACAAAGAACGGGCGATCGCTGAGTTTGCGCGCGTGCTGCGGCCGGGTGGGAAGCTACTCGCCGCAACCAACAGCGCCAGCACCATGATGGAGCTGCCCAGGCTCGCGCAGCAGCTCGCGACACAGCTCGGCCGCGAATCTGAGCCGGCGTGGAGCCCTCTTGAGTTTACGTTGGAGAACGGCGCCGCCTTCCTGCAGCGCCACTTCGCGCGCGTAGAGCGGATCGACCTACCCAGTGCGCTGGTCTTCCGCGAGGCACAGCCGCTGATCGACTACGTCGCTACCAGCCCCCGCTCCATGGGCGGTTTCGACGAGGACGACGAGGATTTATGGGGGGTTCTGCGCGAACTGGTGGAAGCGGAGATTGCCGCCAGGGGAGCCTTCCGAGTAAACAAGCTGACCGGCGTCTTTCGCTGCTGGAATGATTAGATGGTGACAGACGAGGTTGCCCGTGCGGTGCTGAGCGCGATCCGTGAGCGGCGCTCGATTCGCCGCTACCGGCCGGAGCCGGTGCCCGCCGGGCTGCTGGCCGAGGTGTTGGCTGCCGCTACGTGGGCGCCCTCGGCGCACAACCGGCAGCCCTGGCGCTTCGCCGTCGTGCGCTCGCCGGCGGGGAAGGCGGAGCTGGCCGAGGCGATGGGCGACCGGCTACGCGCCGACCTGGAAGCGGACGGCGCGCCGCAAGAGGTAATCGAAACCGACGTCAGGCGTTCCTACCAGCGGATGACCGGGGCGCCAGCGCTGGTTGTCGTCTGCCTGACGATGGCCGATATGGACCTCTATCCGGACGAGCGCCGGCAGCAAAACGAGCGGACGATGGCGGTCCAGAGCACGGCGATGGCCGGGCAGAATCTGCTGCTCGCCGCGCACGCCGTGGGCCTGAGCGGCTGCTGGCTGTGCGCCCCGCTTTTTTGCCCGCAGGTGGTCCGGGCGACGCTGGGTCTGCCGTCAGACTGGGAGCCGCAGGGGCTGATCACGCTCGGCTATCCCGCGCAGGAACGGACAAAAAGCCGCCGGCCGTTGGAGGAAGTGGTCCGTTTCGTCGATTGAGGCGTCTGGCATCTGAGCAAGCGGTGAGTATCTTATAGTACCTTAGTACTAGCAGGCCGTGTTACGCCTGTTTCGGGGTGGGCAGAGCAAGCCAACTGGACTATAATCAGGTCGACCAATTAATGTGATTTATCAGATAAATGGCGCAAAAGCTCGACTCTGAATTCCTCAACTACTTGCTGGCCCACGAGATCCAGCCCGGCGAGCGCCTGCCTACACTGGCGGAGATGAGCAGGGAGATCGGCATCAGCGTGAGCAAGCTGCGCGAACAGCTCGAGGTGGCGCGCAGCCTGGGGCTGGTCTCCGTCCGGCCTCGTGTCGGCACGCAGCGCGAAGCTTTTGACTTCCTGCCGGCTGTCCGCGATTCGGCCCTCTTCGCCGTGACCTCCGGCGAAGCTACCTTCCGCCAGTTCAGCGAGGTGCGGCGGGCACTGGAGATGGCCTTCTGGAATGAGGCCGTGCGCCAGCTAACCGTGGAGGATAAGGAGGAACTGCGCCGGATCGTCGCCCGCGCCTTTGCCAAGCTGGAGAGCGAGCCGGTCCATATTCCGGCGGCCGAGCACCGCCACTTTCATCTGGTCATTTTCCGGCACCTGGATAATCCATTCGTCCACGGGCTTCTTGCTGCCTACTGGGACATCTACGAGACGGTGCAGCTGACCCGGCTGGCCTCCTATGCTTACTGGCTGGAGGTGTGGAGCTACCACCAGCGCATTGTCGAGGCCCTGTGCGCGAACGACCTGGAAGAGGGGCGCCGGCTGATGATGGAGCATTTTGAGTTGTTACCCACTGTTTCCGCCGTGCAGTTCAATGGCGACGGAAACGTTTAGCCAGTCGGTATGGGCGGTCGTTGCCTCCGGGTAACCACCGGCGTCCATATCGCGAACGAAGTAGGAGTAGGAGAGTTCGTTATGGGTGTGATCGAACCCGTCGCCAATGCGACCCCCGGTCCGGCAACGAAGGCAGCGGATCGGGTCAACGATTTCGCCATTGCCGTCGCCACGGCGAACGGCACTGGCAGCCAGACATCCAACCTGACGCTATTGCGTGCCCTCTTTAAGATGGGCATCCCCGTCAACGGCAAGAACATCTTCCCGTCGAATATCCAGGGGCTGCCCACCTGGTACCACATCCGCGTCAGCAAGG
>JAAYYY010000621.1 GCA_012515125.1 Chloroflexota bacterium | reverse complement strand
TGCGAGCCAACAGCCGCCCGGTCGAAATCCCCTCCAGGCAGCGACGAGAGCGCTGCCGGCCGCCCGCCGAGGTCGCCGCATGGCGAATAAGGCGGGCCGGGTTCGCCCGTTAGCGCGATGACCTGCCCGAAATGGCAGGTCGTGAGTCCGGCTGCGGCCGGAGAATCCAGGTGGCACCACGGGCCCCCTCGTCCTGGCGACGAGGGGGCTTTTTGTTGTGGCACGATAGGAGAGGTAATCATGGTGTCCAGTGTTGGTCTATTAGTTGTGGTTCTGGCGGTGATTCTGGTCATCCTGCTGCTGGTGGCAATCGTCGCCGTCGTCTACTACTTCCTGCGCGAGCGCGATAAGTAGGCGTAGAGCGATTTTTCCAGATCGCTCACCTCAGGAAAGGAGAGAGAAGATGCTCGACATCAACCTTATTCGAGAGCGGCCCGATTGGGTCAAGGCGCAGATTGCCCGGCTGAACGACAGCGCGCCCATCGAAGAGATCCTGCAGCTCGACGAGCGCCGCCGCGAGCTTATCCAGGAAGTCGAGGCCCTGCGCCAGCAGCGCAACGACGAGTCGAAGCAGATCGGCCAGTGGATGGGCAGCCTGAAGCAGAAGGAAAAGGCGCTCGCCCAGGCCGGCGACGACCCGGCCCTGGCGGCCGAGGTCGCCGGGCTGCAGCAGCGGGCCGAAGCGGCGAAGGAGAACGTGCGCGCCATCGGCGAGCGCATCGCCGCGCTGGACGACGAGCTGCGCCAGGTGGAGCGTCGCCTGGAAGAGCAGATGCTCTGGGTGCCGAACATCCCCCACGAGAGCGTGCCCGATGGGCCGGACGACAGCCACAACATCGCCTACGAGCCGGCCGGCGCGCCGCTGCCGCAGTTTGATTTCACGCCTCGCCCGCACTGGGAGCTGGGGCCGGCGCTGAGCATCATCGACTTCGAGCGCGGCGTGAAGCTGAGCGGCAGCCGCTTCTACGTGCTCATGGGCTGGGGCTCGCGGCTGCAGCGGGCGCTGATCCAGTTCATGCTCGACTACCACGTCACCCGGCACGGCTATACGGAGGTCTACCCGCCGTTCATGGCCCGCTCGTACTGCTTCGTCGGCGCGGCCCAGCTGCCCAAGTTTGCCGATAATATCTACCGCGACGCCGAGGAAGATTTCATGTGGCTGGGCACGGCGGAAATCGCCCTGACCAACCTGCACCGCGACGAAATCCTGGACGAGGAGGCGCTGCCGCTGAAATACGTCGCCTACACGCCCTGCTTCCGCCGCGAGAAGATGAGCGCGGGCCGCGACGTGCGCGGCATCAAGCGCGGCCACCAGTTCGACAAAGTCGAGATGTACCGCTTCACCACGCCCGAGACCAGCTACGACCACCTGGAGGAGATGGTGCAGGACGCCATCGACATTGCCGAGGCGCTGGAGCTGCCCTACCGGCTGGTGGAGATGGTCACCGGCGACCTGGGCTTTGCGGCGGCGAAGAAGTTCGACCTGGAAGTCTACGCCGCGGGCAGCGACGAGTGGCTGGAAGTCAGCTCGATCAGCAACACCGAGGCCTTCCAGGCGCGGCGGGCCAACGTGCGCTATCGCCCGGCCGACGGGGGCCGCCCGCGCTTCGTGCACACGCTGA
>JAAYYY010000620.1 GCA_012515125.1 Chloroflexota bacterium | reverse complement strand
CTGGGAGCCGGGCGAACTGATCGCCGACGCGCGCGAGCTGGCGCTGGACGTACCGCCGGGCGACTATCTCCTGCAGTCCGGCCTCTACGAGCTGGAGAGCGGGGCGCGACTCCCCGTCACTGGCGCTGCGACCGCTGGCGACGGCGTTATCACCCTGGCGTCGTTTGCGGTTCGTGAGTAACCGTAACCGCCGGTTGTCCCTCCGCTGTGGGCAGCCTGCAGGGCACCACGAAGCGGTGTAACTCCGCTTCATTACGTCCTCAATCGCGGCCTTTGTGCACCTCCTCCACGAAGGCCGCCGCACGTCTCTGTATCGTCTCCAGGTCGCCCTCGTCACTTCGACGACCCGTACCCCGCCTTCCAGCAGCGCGCCCGCCGCCTTCAGCAGCCCCTCGGCATTGCGGGCGCGCAGGATGGCGATGACGCCGGTCTCGCGGATAACGTCCAGCCGTTCAATGATTGTCGGAGCCATCCTCTACTGCTCCCTCCCGGCAAGCCAGCGCGCCGGGTTATGAACCCAGATCTGCTCGATTTCGTCGCCTGTAAACCCTTCTTCCCGCAGCCGCGGCGTAAACACCCGCAGCAGATAGTCGAACCCAGGCCCTCCGCCATACGCCTGCCAGTAGGAGCGGCGGGCCATGTCGCCGCCGAGCAATATCTGGCTGCCCAGGCCGGCGTCGAAGAGGCGACGCATCAGCTCCACCACGAGATGCTCCGGCTGGTACTTGATGCGCGACGGGGTGTCGTACTGCAGGTAGGCGCCGCGCCCGGCCAGCCGCCGATGGAGGGTGAAATCCGGGTTGCGGTCAAGGTGGCTCAGCATGACCCGCGCCGGGTCTACACCCGCCGTTTCCAGCAGATCCAGCAGCTCGTCGCCTGCCGTACCGTGCTCGGTGTGGGCAAAGACGGGTACCCCTGTCGCCTGGTGGAGCCGCCCCACGGCGCGGATGAGCCGCTTCATATTCTCTTGCACGTAGTTGTAGTCGCCGGCCACTTTAACCACGCCCGCCTTCACCGGCAGCCGGCGCACCACAGGGCCATCGTAGCTATTTCCGTCCACCCCCTCGGCGACTTCGGCCAGAAGCAGCTCGTAGATCGCGTCCTCACCGTAGCGGTATTGCCAGTGGTCGGGCAGATAAAACTTGCGGTGCTGGAAGCCGGTCGAGACCACCACTGGCACGCCGGTCGCCTCACTCACCGCGACAAGCTTGTCTACGTTGCGACCGCAGCCAAAGGGCTGCGTATCGACGACCGCGCCGCCCCCGCTGGCCCGCCAGCGCCGCAGCTCTTCAGCCGCTTTATCCACGCTGTCCAGGCGGAAATCCGGTTCGTTGACGGTTGTCACGCCGCCTTCAAGAATGACGTGGTCGTGGGCGTTGACGCGGCCCAGTGTGGCGACGGGAAAGGGGCCGAGTGTCGTTTCTATCGTGCGCGTCATGCCCGTTCCTCGACCTGCGCGCTCTCGGGTGCTGCGGCGGCGATCTGCCCGAACAGCGCCCCCATCGCCCGCAGCCGTTCCTGCAAGGGCCCAATGGGCAGCTCGTGGGGCAATGTATCGCCGGCCACAGCCAGCGCCGCCGCCGTGCCGGCTGCCTGTCCCATCGTCATGGTTTGCGCCATAGAGCGGCAGGAAGGTGTTGGAGGTGAAGAACCTGAACAGCACCTGGCACCGGGATGTCAGCTTCTACGTCAACGCGGGCGAAATCGTGGGCTTCTCCGGCCTCGTGGGGGCCGGGCGCACGGAACTGGCCAAGGTGATTTACGGCGAGTACCGGAAGAAAAGCGGGCAGATCATCCTCGATGGTCAGGAGATCACGATTCGCAACCCCAGCGAGGCCATCGCCAAAGGGATTGGCTTTGCCCCCGAGGACCGCAAGCAAGAAGGGTTGATCCTCAAGCGCAGCGTGCTCGAAAATGCCTCCATGGCTATCCTGAAGCGGTTGAGTCGCTTTCACTTCATCCGTAAGCGGCTGGAGCGGGAGACCATGGGGCAATACGTTGACAGGCTGCGCGTGCAGACGCCGTCGCTTGACCAGGAGGCCGGCAAGCTCTCCGGCGGCAACCAGCAAAAAGTGGTGCTCGCGCGCTGGCTGGCTGTGCGACCCAAAGTATTGATCCTCGATGAGCCCACACGCGGCATCGACGTCGGCGCGAAAGCCGAGATTTACCAATTGATTGACGAGCTGGCCAACGAAGGGCTTGGCATTATTCTCATCAGCTCGGAGATGCCGGAGATTCTGGGTCTGGCGGATCGCGTCTACGTTATGCAGAACGGCCGCATTACCGGCGAGCTTTCCCGCGAGGAAGCCACCGAAGCCAGCGTGCTTGAGCTGGCGATGGTTGATAATCTTGCCGTCAGCGATGGGGAGCCGGCAGCGGCAAGCTAGAAGGGAAGTTTGGGATGAATATCGACAAAGTATCACAAGAGACCATACAACAGCCTGCACAGGAAACGGCCCGGCGCCCAGAGGTCACTGGTTTCCGCAAGCTGATCAACATGATCGGCGCCGACAACCTTTCCCTGATCTTTGCCCTGCTCGTGCTCATCTTGCTGATCACGGTGGTCAGTGGCTGGTTCGGCATGACGGGCGGCGACAAGCTCTTCTCCTGGCAGAATTTGATGAACAGCCTTGCCCAGGCCATCGTCATCGTCGGGCTCTTGGCAATCGGCGAGACGATCGTGATCATCGCCGGAGGGCTCGACATCTCGGTGGGCTCGGTTGCCTCGGTAGGCTCGGTTGTCGCTGCCTCGGTCCTGGTCGGGGTGGGCACGGTTGGCGGTCTGGGTATCTTCCCGCCCGGCAACGTCTACATCGCCGTCCTCGCCGGAATTCTCGCCGGGATGATCGCGGGCCTCATTAACGGCTTAATCGTCACGGTGCTGCGCGTTAACCCCATTATCGCCACCCTGGGTACGCTGGCGGCGTTCGCCGGCATCGCCTTTCTGCTCGCGCCTGAGGGCAAGCCCATCGGCGTGTTAACCCAGCCAGAGTTCACCTGGCTGGCCCGGGGCCGTCTGGGTACCGGTCTGCCCGTACCCGAGCTTGGCGGCGCAGCCTGGACGGGCATTCCCGTGTTGACCGTGATTCTGGTGATTGTCGCCATTATCTTCCACATCTTGATGGCCTACACCGATTTCGGCCGGGCTATCTACGCTATTGGCGGCAACGAAACGGCTGCACGGCTGGCCGGCATCAACCTGACCCGCGTCCGCATTCATATGTACATGCTCTCCGGCGGCGTCGCCGGCCTCGCCGGTGTTCTCCTGACCGCCCGTACGACGTCGGGCAACCCGATTAACGGTGTTGGGCTGGAGCTACAGGCAATTACCGCCGTCTTTTTGGGCGGCGCGGCGACAACCGGCGGCAAGGGCACCATTGTCGGCACCTTCCTGGCGGTGATCCTGGTCGGCGTCCTGAATAACGGCATGAACCTGCTGGGTTTCAACACGTTCATCCAGCGCGTGGCCCTGGGCCTCCTGCTGATTGGCGCCGTGGCTGTTTCCCAGTGGCGCCAGGCGCGCGAAGAACGCGCCCGCGCCCGCGCGATGGCGGCGCAGGGCTGAAGCGGCTCTTTTGCCGCGGTCTTGAAAGGAGCAGAAGATGAAACAGGCTGTCGGCCAGACGACCTGGCAGGGCCTGCCCGCGCTGCAGCTTGAGAGTGAAACCCTGCGCGCCGTAGTCGTCCCGGAAGTGGGCGCCAAGCTTGTTTCCCTGTTCGACAGGCGGAACGGCACAGAGTGGCTGGTCGCTCCTGGCGAAAAGCCACTGCGTCCGGTGCCCTACGGCGCGCCCTTTGTCGATCAGGATATGAGCGGTTGGGACGAGATGTTCCCCACCATTGCTACCTGCCATTATCCCGCCCCCGGCGCGCATCAGGGCGTGTTGCTACCCGATCACGGCGAGGTATGGGCGCTGCCGTGGTCTGTCGTGCTCAGCTCGCCGGACCAGCTCGCGCTGGCGGTTGAGGGCCGGGCGTTACCTTACCGCCTGTCACGAACGCTCACGTTCACCGCGACAGATACGCTGCAGCTGGCCTACGAACTCACGAACACGGGCTCGGACTCTCTGGCCTATCTCTGGGCAGCGCACCCGCAGTTCGACTGTGGGGACGGGCTGGAGGTGCTTCTGCCGGCGCATGTCAGGCGCGTGGTGAACAGCCTGCCGGCCGAATGGGGTGGGGCCAACCGGGAACGGAATATGGCTGGCCAGAAGCCACCGACCCGAACGGCGGGCCGGTGCGTATCGATGAGGTCGGCCCGCCTACACTCCGACGCGCCCGGAAATTCTTCGTCCCCCCGGACGCGGCCATCGACGGTGTGACGCTGAAGCGCAAGCCCTCCGGTGTCTGGCTCCGCATGAGCTGGGCTTCCGCCGAGCTGCCGTACTTCGGCCTGTGGGTGGACGAGGGCGCTCTCAGCCACACCAGTGTGGTCGCGCCCGAGCCGATGACGGGTTATTACGACAGCCTCGACGTGGCCTGGCGCAACGGCCGGGTCAGCACCATTGCGCCGGGCCTCACGCAGTCCTGGACTCTGACGATCCAAGTGGGCGGCGGATAGCTGCCCTATGCTCAAAGGGAGGCGGCACTAATGAACAACCTCGAACGGTTCACCGCAGCACTTTATGGTCAGAAAATCGACCGCCTGCTAACCTACGATTTTCTCGACAACCGCTATATCCTGCTCGAACATGGCGGTTACGACCCGACCCGTGACTATACATTCGAGGAGCTGATCCACGTGAACGGCCGGGCCTGGCGCAATATCGGCCTCGACGTGACGCGCTTTGTCTACGATCCGGTCAACCACTGGATGGGCAGCAAGATTACGAACTGGATCCGCTTCTTTGGCGTCGATCCCGCGGACTGGGGCGTGACGCAGACAGGCGGCACAGCCTGGATTTCTGCTCGGCCGTTCAAGACCCTGAGCGAGCTGGAGAAACATGTGCCCCAGCCGCCCGTCTACGATGAGGTCAGGGAGTGGTACCAGCCCAGCATTGTGCAGATGCAGGAGATGCTGCAGGCGTATGACGTCGTCATGATTGGGGCTGTCGAGGGGCCGATCACCGACGCCTACTCCTATATGGGCATGCAGCTCTTCGCCGAGGCCATTTACGACGCGCCAGAGCTGGTGCGCCACGTCATGGACTGCACCGGTCTCTTCTCAGCCCACCTCGCTCGCGCCTATGCCGAGGTGACCAACGTCCCGCTCCAGTTCATGGGCGAGGACATAGCCGGCACGTCGGGACCGATCTTCAGTCCGGCGTTCGTGCGCGCCGAGGGGCTGCCGCGCTGGAAATGGATCACAGAACCGATTAAGGCAAAGGGCTACAAGTTTCTTTACCATACCGACGGTCGCTATGGCAACTTCCTGCCCTTGATCTTTGACGAGCTGGAAGCCGACGGGCTGAATCCAATCGAGCGCAACGGCTGTAACGACATCTTTGAGATTCGCCAGCGCTACCCTGACAAGATGCTCTTCGGCAACGTCTGCTGCATCCACACACTGCCGCACGGCACCCTCGGCGATGTAGAAGATGAGACGCTGGAGCTGATCGAGAAACTCGGCCCGCAGGGCGGTATCTTCATCGGCTCTTCCAGCGAAGTGCATGATGCGGTGCCTGTCGCCAACGCCGTGCGAATGTACAGGACCGTTCACGAGTACGGTGTCTATCCCATCGACGTGGACCGTATACGCGCCAGACGAGCGGTGCTGCGGAAGAAAAACGAGCTGAAGCTCCGGGCCGATCTCCCGCTTTAACCCAATACAGGATAGTGTCATGAATCATTCTTTGCCGGAAGCTGTTTCCGCCTGGGAAGAAATCGTCACGATTCCGACCTATGAGGTCGGCAAGCCGGACAGGAACCCGATGTTCCTGGAGAAGCGCGTCTACCAGGGCAGCAGCGGCGTCGTCTATCCCTATCCCATCGTCGAAAGCGTAGCCGACACAAAGACGGACAAGCCGTATACTGCCGTCTTCCTGGAGAACGCCTATCTGCGCATTATGCTCCTGCCCGAACTCGGCGGCCGGGTGCAGATGGCCCTGGACAAAACCAACGGCTATCACTTTGTCTACTACAACCGGGTGATCAAACCTGCGCTGGTCGGGCTCGCCGGGCCGTGGATCTCCGGCGGCATCGAGTTCAACTGGCCCCAGCACCACCGCCCAAGCACCTTTGCGCCCGTCGAGTTTGACATTCAGGAGAACGAGGACGGCAGCAAGACGGTGTGGATGGGCGAGATTGAGCGCATGTTCCGCACGAAGGGTCTGGCCGGTTTCACCCTCTATCCGGATCGAGCTTACCTCGAAATCAGCGTGCAGCTCTACAACCGTACGGCGGTGCCGCAGACATTCCTCTGGTGGGCCAACCCGGCTGT
>JAAYYY010000619.1 GCA_012515125.1 Chloroflexota bacterium | reverse complement strand
GAAGAAGTACAGGAACGTGCTGTCCTGCCGGAAGGGATAGCAGTTGTCGGGGTAGTTCACAGGCGAAGGGTCGCTGCCCAGGAGCAGAATCACTCCCGATGCCACCTGCTTTCGCAGGCGTCTTCTTCGCGCCGTGTATGTCTCCGTCGGGAACATGGTCAGCTCGGCCCCGCGGGCCTCTTCCTGGTGAGCAGACTTACGAGGACCAGCGCCAGCACCGACAGTGTGATGGCGGGCAGCACGGCGTCGAGTTCGGCGGCCCACGCCGGAAAACGGCCCTTGTCGAGCGCCGACCAGACCAGAGTCGTTATCGTTCCGGTGAGGATCGACGCAATGGCCCCTTGCTTCGTAGCCCGGCTCCAAAACAGAGCAGCGACCAGGCACGGCGTGATCGCGGCTCCATAGATCGTATACGCATAGAGGGCCTTCTGGAAGAAGCCCGTGGACTGGGCAAACATCAGCGACACGCCATAGGCGACCAGGCCGAAAACCACCACCAGCAGACGGCTCAGGAAGACCACGCGTTTCTCAGAGGCATTGCGGTTGACGTAGTTCAGATAGACGTCTTTGATGAACGTGGTCGCCGGCACCAGAAGGAAGGAGTCGGCTGTCGAGATGATGATCCCGACTACCGTGATCATGAACACGCATCCCAGGGCCGTCGGCATCAGATGCTTGGCGGCATGGATCAGGATGTACCTGCCGTCGTCTGGATCGGGAGTTTGACTGGCGGCGATCCAGGCGCAGGCGATGATCAGCAGTTCGATCGCGTAGGCTACGAAGATCATCGTAGTCACTGCCGTCCGCGCGCCCTTGGCGCTGCGGCTGGCAAAGATGCGCTGGTACTGGTTGGCATCGCCAAGGATCAGCAGGAAGATGGGGAGCAGAAAGTTGACCAGATCGGTGGCCGAATAGACACCCCAGAGTTGCATGTGGTGAGGCTTGTCCCCCATCTGGGCGAAGGCGGTTTCCATGCCGGACCAGCCGCCGGCCCGAATCCAGTACAGGGGAAAGGTCACCGCCAGGGTGACCATGATAACGGTCCCATTGACGATGTCGGTATACGCCAGGCTCTTGAGACCCGCCAGCATGGTGTAGAGGATGATGAAACACGCTGCAATGATCGTGGCCTTCTGCTTGGTCAGAATCGGCTCGATGTGTTCCAGCCGTCCGTGTTCGGGCAGGGCGGCGATCCTATACGTTGCGTCCCTCTCTCCAGGCAGGCTGGGCACGATGCGGGCCTTCGTGTTCACTTTGGTCGCCGCGGTATTGGGCGACAGGGCGGCCTGCTTCTTGCTGTCAAGGTACGAGTTTGGTTCCACTACGTGGATTGTCACAGTCACGTCGCCGTGGGCAGGCACTTGCTCAAAGCGGACCGTATCGGAGCCCTTCCAGTCTGCTCGCGGGAAATAGACCAGAACGCCTTTCTGAATCTGCCTGGCGCGGAAGGTGTCGCCAACCTGTACGGCCACCGGAGGCTTGTCGCCTGTGATGACCTCCAACACGGCTCCCCCGGCGTTGAACTGGTAGCTCACGATCACCATGTAGGCAAGGACCAGGGCGACGACCGCCAAGGCTCGGGCGATCTGGCCGAAGCGAGAGCCGATGATCTCCGGCACGCTGGTGGCTTCGATGTTTCTCACGCGCGAGGCGGCCAGCGACAGGAGGATCATCCCGAACAGGACCCCCGTCGGGATGACCAGCGCCGCCATGCCGGTACGATAGGCCTCTTCGGCGTTGGCCACGATGGAGCCGGTGCCGATCCACACCGCGAGCATGGTACACACCATGATCCAGGGGGACAGCGTGCGGCCCGCGACGGCGAAGTCCGCCTGTGTCCTGACCTGGCGCGATTTGTAGATGCCGATGCCCGTTAAGACCAGCAGATAGATGAGAATCGAGATGAGGTAGACCATGGCACCTGCTTCGTATCTGGACGCCGGCTGCGCGTCGATGTCACTTGATGAACTGCTCGACAAAGTACCTGGGCGTCAGCGGCTCGCCCGTGGCTCGGACGATCATCTCGTCCCAGCG
>JAAYYY010000618.1 GCA_012515125.1 Chloroflexota bacterium | reverse complement strand
GTCCACGAGGGGCTGCCACTCTCCCTTTTCGTCGCCGAGTGGGGCGGCGGGGCGCCCCGTCAGGCGGGACTTGGCGACGCCGATGCTGGGGCTGTTCGTCAGCAGGCCGATGTGGCAGGCGATGCCAAAGCGGCGCGGGTGGGCCAGTCCCTGCCCGTCAAAGAGCAGCAAGTCGGGCGCGGACTGGAGCTGGCCGAGCGCCTCCAGGATGGCCGGCCCTTCCCGGAAGCTGAGCAGGCCGGGCACGTAGGGGAAGGTCGTCGGCCGACGCGCGACGACTTCTTCTACCAGCTCCAGCCCTGGAAAGGTGAGCACGACCACGGCGGCGCGAGTGATGGTGTTGCCCTCCTCGAAGCCAACGTCCACGCCGGCGACAAGCCGCACTTCGTCCAACCGGTCCTCGACGACCAGCGCCGCCCGCAGCCGCTTCTGGATAGCCATCGCCTCCGAAGGCGTCACGTCCCAGGGATGTGCGTAAGTAGGATCAAGTTTCACGGGCTTCTAGCCTTGAGCCGTAAGCCGTTAGCCGACGGCTAACGGCTTACGGCTCCCAGCTTATTGCTTAAAGCTTCTAGCTTACCGCTCCTTGACAGGCCAGTCACATCTGTCGCATACTATAGACAACTGGTCAGACCACTTACCAGTTGAGCGAGAGGGAGACGGTGAATTGGGAAGCGCCAATCCGGCCGATTGAGCACGTCGAGGCTGCGCTGGTCCGCGCGATTCTGGACGGGCAATATGCGGCGGGCAGCACGCTGCCGGGCGAGCGGGAGCTGGCCCAGCAGCTCGGCGTCACCCGGCCCACCCTGCGCGAGGCGCTGCGGCGGCTGGAGCGCGACGGCTGGCTGACGATCCAGCAGGGCAAGCAGACGCGCGTCAACGACTTCTGGCGCGAGGGCGGGCCGAACATCCTCACCGCGATTGTGCGCTACAGTGACCAGCTTCCGGCGGGCTTCATCACCAACCTGCTTGAGGTGCGCGGGGTGATGGCGCCGGCCTACATCCGCGCCGCCGTGGAGCGCGATCCGGAGGGCGTGGCGGCGCTGGCGGCCGAAGGTGAGCGGCTGGCCGACGAGGCCGCCGCCTATGCCCTCTTCGACTGGCGCCTGCACCACGAGCTGACTTTGCGCAGCGGCAACCCGGTCTATACCCTGATTCTCAACGGCTTTGCGGGCTTCTACGAGCAGGTGGCGCAGCGCTATTTCAGCCGGCCGGAGGCGCGCGCCGTCTCCCGGAGCTTCTACCGCACGCTGGCTTCCGTGGCGGCGGCGCGTGACACTGAGGCGGCGACCACGCTGGCGCGATCGGTGATGCAGGAGAGTATTGCCCAGTGGCGGGTAGCGAGGGAAGAAAGATGAAACGCTGGAACGGATGGGGCGCGACGACCGTCGATTATCCGCTGCCGGAGACGGCAACCGGCCTGCTGGCGGAGTGGGTCGGGCCGGGCACATCTGCCGCCGGCCTCTCGCTGGCGGAGATGCTGGCGCGGGTGCCGCCCTCTCGCCTGCCGGACCATCCCCTCATAGACACGTCGCCGGAGGTGCGGCTGCGCCACGCGCGCGGGCAGAGCCTGCCCGACTGGGTGGCGCTGCGCTGCGGGCTGGTGGATAGCTTTCCCGATGGCGTCGCCTTTCCACTCCACGACGAGGACGTGCGCACGCTGCTCGCGTTTGCCGGCCGGAAGGGCATCACCCTGATCCCCTATGGCGGCGGGACGAGCGTCGTCGGGCACATCAACCCACTGCCGGGCGAGCGCCCGGTGCTGACCGTGGACATGGGGCGGATGAACCGGCTGCGCCGTTTCGACGAGGAAAGCCTGCTGGCGACCTTTGGGGCGGGCGTCGCCGGGCCTGACCTGGAGGCGCAGCTTCGCGCTCGCGGCTGCACGCTCGGCCATTACCCGCAGTCGTTCGAATATTCCACGCTCGGCGGCTGGATTGCCTCGCGCTCCAGCGGTCAGCAGTCGCTTGGCTACGGGCGTATCGAAGAGCTATTCGTCGGCGGCCATCTGCAAAGCCCCGCCGGCCCATTGCCGCTGCCGGCGACCTTCCCCGTCAGCGCCGCCGGTCCCGACCTGCGGCATCTGGTGCTGGGCAGCGAGGGGCGGCTGGGTGTCATCACCGAGGCGACGGTGCGAGCCAGCCCGCTTCCCGAAAAAGAGGAGTTCTACGGCGTCTTCTTCCCTGATTTTGAGAGCGGGCGGGCGGCCACCCGGGCGATGGTCCAGGCCGGGCTGCCGCTGTCGATGCTCCGCCTGAGCACCGCCGTGGAGACGGCGACCACGCTGGCGCTGGCCGGCCATCCGCGCCTGATCGGGGCGCTGGAGCGGCTGCTGGCGCTGCGGGGCGCCGGAGATGAGAAGGCGATGCTCATTCTGGGACTGACCGGGCGCGAAGAGCTCGTGCGCGCTGCGCGCAAGGAAGCCCTGGGCATGGCCGGCGATCACGGCGGCATCCAGGCCGGGCGCACCTTCGGCAACGAATGGCAAAAGAGCCGCTTCCGCACGCCCTACCTGCGCAACACGCTGTGGGAGATGGGCTATGCCGTGGACACGCTGGAGACCGCCGTAAGCTGGTCACAGGCGCCACAGACACTCGCCGCCGTGGAAGCCGCCCTGCACGATGCCCTACAGCCGGAAGGAGAGCGCGTGCACGTCTTCAGCCATCTCTCCCACTTCTACAGCGACGGTTGCAGCATCTACACGACCTATCTGTTCCGCCTTGGCCGGACGGGCGAAGAGACGCTGGCCCGCTGGCAGCAGCTCAAAGGGGCCGCCAGCCGGGCAATCGTCGCCAACGGCGGCACGATCAGCCACCAGCACGGCGTCGGGCTGGACCACCGCCCCTACCTGCCGGCGGAGAAAGGCCGGCTGGGGATAGAGACGCTGGCGACGGTTTGCCGGCAGTTCGACCCGCAGGGGATCATGAATCCGGGCAAGCTGGTTGGCCCGGACGCGGAGGTATTCGACGGCGATGAATCGTGAGACCATCTGGAACACGCTCGATCAGCCGTGGGATCTGGTTATTGCCGGCGGGGGTATCACCGGCGCGGGCATCCTGCGCGAAGCGACGCGGCTGGGCCTGCGGGCCCTGCTGCTGGAGCAGCGGGATTTCGCCTGGGGTACGAGCAGTCGCTCCAGCAAGCTGGTCCACGGCGGCCTGCGCTACCTGCGGCAGGGACGCGTCGGGCTGACCTACGCCTCCGTACACGAGCGCGAGAATCTGCTGGAAGACGGCCCGGGGCTCGTGCTGCCTCTCGGCTTTCTCTGGGCGACTTACGAGGGCAGCAGCCCGGGGCGCTGGCTCTTTGAAGCCGGCCTCTCCCTCTACGACCTGCTGGCGTGGCAGTGGAGCCACACCTACTATGACGCCGAGCAGTTCCAGATGCTGGCGCCGCACCTGCGGCGGCAGGCGCTGCAGGGCGGCTTCGCCTACCAGGATGCCCAGACAGACGACGCCCGCCTCGTCCTGCGCCTCATTCAGGAAGCGGTAGCGGCAGGCGCCGTGGCGTTGAACTATGCGAAGGTCACCGGCCTCGTGCGCGAGGATGGCGCCGTGAGCGGCGTCGAGGTGTGCGACGAGGCGACAGGCGCCACCCAGACGGTACGGGCACGGGCGGTAGTCAACGCGACGGGCGCCTGGGCCGACCGGCTGCGCGGGCAGATTGGCGCCCGGCCCCGGCTGCGGCCCTTGCGCGGCAGCCATCTCGTCTTCCCTGCCTGGCGGCTGCCCGTCGCCCAGGCGGTCAGCTTCGCCCACCCTTATGATGGCCGGCCGGTCTTCATTATTCCGTGGGAGGGCGTCACTATTGTGGGCACGACCGACGTGGACTACACGGACGACCTCGACGCCGAACCGAGCATCAGCCCGGAGGAGACAGCCTACCTGATGGCCGTCGTGGAAAGCTATTTCCCACGGCTGGGCGTCACCCTCGCCGATGCGCTCTCCAGTTTCGCCGGCGTGCGCCCGGTCATCGGCACCGGCGCCGACCCGTCACAGGAGTCACGAGAGCACGTCGTCTGGGCCGAGGATGGGCTGCTGACGGTGACGGGTGGCAAGCTGACGACCTTCCGCCGC
>JAAYYY010000617.1 GCA_012515125.1 Chloroflexota bacterium | reverse complement strand
TCGTTCTCATCGCCCCGCCCGGCCGCAGTCACGAGGCCGCCGTCGAGCTGGCTGCCGGCGCGCGCAGCCTGGGCCGGCGGCTGCTCGCCGTCGTGCAGGAAGGGGACGAAGCCATCAGCCGCCATGCGGAGATCGTCTTTCCGGTGCCGGGCGAAGTATCTGAGGCATTCTCCCCCCTCGTCTACCACTGCTTTGCCGGCGCCTTCGCCTGCTATCTGGCGCAGGAGCTGGGCCGCGCCCCCTTCCAGAGCGACAGGCCCGCCTTCCAGGCCGCCGTAGAGGGCTATTATGCGGGGCGTGGCTCTCGATAAAGAGGGGATCGTGCTTGGGCGGGCGCGCCCAGAGCGCTAGCCATCAGATGTAACGCAGGAAAACCATCGCCCCGGTGGCGACCAACCCCAATCCGCCGATCGCGTGGGCCAGCCACGGAGCCACGAGATTGTCTGTCCGTTCGTACACCAAGCCCCAGAGAAGGCCGGAGACGAAGGTGGACGCAATACCAATCGTCGACGAAAGCGGCAAAGTCGACATTGCCGTGCCTTCCAGCGACGGGAAGAAATGCCACAAGGTGAAGGCCAGCGCTGTGACGACGATGGCCCAGACAGAGCCCAGGCCGGCGGGAAAGCGTGGCCCGTCTTGTGAATAAGCGGACAAACGTCATCTTTTCTGTGTGAGGTTCGGTACTTCTCACGGATGGGTTGGGAGCCTACCATTCCAACATAGGGGTATCAGACTTTTGAACCAGTCTCCGCCAACGTCAGGATACGAGGAGTACGGGCGACTGTCAGCACACCCACGACTCCAACCGTTTTCCTTGGGCAAACTGCTGCCAATGAGCGGAGCACTGGCTAGTCAGGTGCGGTCACAGGGTGGCCCGCCTGAAAACGGCATGCCATGCGGAATGCACAACGGGACCACGCTCTGTCGCCGCTGGACCAGATCCGGCAGGCCGAGGCTGAGGTCACAGCCCGCCTGGCAGGCGCGCGGGAGGCAGCCGCACAACATCTGGCGAGGATCCGCAATGAGAACCAACGGATCATCGCGGAAGCTGAAGAGACAGGTCGAAGGGAAGGGGAAGCAGCCTACCAGGACGCAATAGCGGCAGCCGAAGAAGAGGCGCGGTTGATCCGGGCTGCCGGGCAGCAGCAGGCGGTCGAGCTGAAGACACTGGGCGCAGAGCGCATGACCGCAGCGGTTGAGGCTATCCTCGACAGGGTGTTGGGAGGCCTGGACAAAAATGAATGCTGAGATGGTGCCTCTTCAGATTATCGGTCTGAAGGCTGACCTGCCGCGCATCCTGCGCCTGCTGCGCCGCGTGGGCTGCGTGCAGATCGACGACGTAGCAGACTCCCCCGAAATCTCGGCACGCCCGCTGGCACTGGAGCGCGAGGCCACGCGGCGACAGGAGGCGTTGACCTTCCTCGTCGCGCGCATCGACAGTTTGCTGGAGCTGCTGGGCTCCGGCTCCCCGCTCCCTGTTGATACGGACAATACCGATTACGCAGCAGCGGCTGAGGAGGGCGTGGAGGAGCTGGCATCACGCGTTCAGGAGCTTGTGGCCCAACGCGACGCACTGGAGGCAGAGCTGGCCTCGCTGCCTCGGTACGAAAGCACGCTACGCAAGCTCCTGCCCCTCATCCCTGATTCGGCTCACCAGCCGGGCAATACGACGGTCGGCGTGCTCGCCAGCCAGTCCGCGCTCGCGGCGCTTGATTTTGTGGCCCGGCGCGTCCTCGAGCTGACGGCGGGCCGCGCCGAGGTGATCGCCAGCGACGTCGATGGCGCTACAAGGGCCATGCTCGTCGTCTTCCCGGCCGAGTTTGCCGGCGAGATCGAGAATATCCTGAGCCAGGAAGATGTCGCCCGCCTCCGCCTGCCTGCGCAGCTCGGCTCGGGACCGCCTGATCTCGCCCTGACGAAGATCCAGCGGCGGATGCGCGCCATTCCCGGAGAGCTTGAGCAGGTCACGCAGAGCCTTGCCGGGCTGGCAGAAGAGTGGTGTGACCGTCTGGCGACCTGGCGGGCAGCTCTGCGCGAGGAGATTGAGACGAACCGTGTCGTCTCCAACCTGGGCGAGACCGACATGACCTTTGTGTTGCTCGGCTGGGTTCCGGCAGTTGACTTTGCCCGCGTAGAGCGCACATTAGCCACGGACATTGGCGACACCGTCTTTGTCGAAGCGCTGCCGCTGACGCCTGCCCTGCAGAAACGCGCACCGATCATTCTGCACAACCCCCGCCCGGCCCAGCCCTTTCAGAGCCTGGTGGGTCTGCTAACCCTGCCGAGATACGGGCATATCGACCCCACGCAGCTTATGGCGCTGTTCATGCCCATCTTTTTCGGCATGATGCTGGGCGATATCGGCTACGGTACGCTGCTCCTGCTTCTATCCCTGCTCCTGACGCGCAGGTTCCGTAAGGGCGTTGCCCACGACGTCGTGATCGTCCTGAGGATGGGCGCTGCCTGGGCCATCGTCTTCGGCTTTCTCTATGGAGAGATGTTTGGCACGCTGGGGGAACACGTTGGCCTGCACCCGCTCTGGTTTGATAGGGCCGCCGCCCAAAACATCTCCGGCCTGCTGATCATGACCCTGGCTGTTGGCGCAGCGCACGTCGGGTTGGGGCTCATACTCGGCGTTTGGGAGGCGATACGCGAGCGCAGCCGGAGCCATCTGCTGCAGCGAGGCGGGATGCTGCTCGGGTTGGTCAGCCTCCTGGTCATCGTCGCCGTCGCAGTGGATTTGCTACCCGACCCCTTCATGACCCCGGCCGTTGCCGGCGCGATCCTGGGTATCGTCTTCCTGGGCGCCTCGCTCGGGTGGCTGGGATTGCTCATGGGACCCATTGAGTTTATCGGGCTTGTTGGTAACGTCCTCTCCTACCTGCGGATCGCCGCCATCGGCCTGGCTTCGGTCTATCTGGCGAAAGTCGCTAACGATATGGTCGGGATGACCGGCAACGTGCTCGTCGGCATCATCATCGCCACGCTCGTCCACGCCCTCAACCTGGTGTTGGGGGCCTTTAGCCCCACCATACATAGCCTGCGTTTACATTATGTCGAGTTCTTTCGTAAGTTTTATGAGGGCGGCGGGCGACCTTTCCGGCCGTTCAAGAGCGAATTATTCGGGCCGCGACCTTCCTCGCTAATGCCGGATGAGCCAGAACGACGCGGCCCTGTAAAGGAGGCATCATGGAGAGTGGGATCGGGATTGACCTGACGGCTATTGGCGCCGGACTGGCCATTGGTCTGGCGGCCATCGGAACAGGACTGGCGCAGGCGCGCATCGGCGCAGCCGGCGCCGGCGTCATCGCCGAAAAGCCAGAGGCGTTGGGCACAATCATCCTGTTGGTAGCTATCCCGGAAACAATGGTCATCCTCGGCTTTGCCGTGGCGGCCATGGTCCTGCTTCTGGGAGGTTAGGGTGAGCCTGCAGGCCATCCTGGAGGCAATCCGGGCTTCCGGTAACGCTCAGCTTGCCGCCGTCGAGCAGGAGACGGCTGCGGAGGCCGAAACGCTGCGCTTGCAGGCGCTCAGGGAAGCGCAGCAGGTGCAGGCCGAGGCCCGTGCGCGCGCTCTGCAGCCCGCCGCACGCGAGCGCGCGCGCATTGTCCGGCGGGCGCAGCTGGAAACACTCTCGGCCCTTGGCCGCGAGCGCGAAGCACTGATCGACGCGGCGCTGGCAGAAGCGCGCCGCCGGCTGGCGGACATCCGCAACAATCCCGCTTACCCCCAGTTGCTTCGCCGGCTCGTGCAGGAGGCGCTGGACGTGCTGGTGCAGTCGCTGGATCGCGCGGAGCAGGCGCAGCTCGAGGCGGACCCACGTGACCGAGAGTTGCTCGGACAGATTTTGCAGGAGATGGACCTGAGCCTGAAGCTGTCCTTTAGCGCCGATTGCTGGGGCGGTGTCATCGCCCGCAGCAGCAACGTGAACATCGTCGTCTTCAACACAGTGGAGAGTCGGCTGGAGCGAGCCACACCTGTCCTGCGGCGCTGGCTCGGCGCCCACTTCACAGCAGGAATCGAGGAGGCGTCACGACCGAGTACGACTATGGCAACGCCCGCCTGAGGGCCATGAAATCACGCCTGCTGTCCCGCCGCGAGCTGGAGCGGCTGAGCGCGGCCAGGGGAGTAGAGGCGTTGATTGCCGGCCTGACCCGGACCGTCTACCGGCGCCCGGTCGAGGCGGCGTTGGCACGCGCCGGCGGGCTGGCCTGTATCACCCTGGCCCTTCATCATGACCTGGAGAGCAATACCCGCCGGCTGCGCGCGTTCTTCCGCGGAGAGGCTGCGCGGTCAGTCGAGATCGTGCTGGGCGCCTACGACATCCACAACTTGAAGGCGATCCTCCGTGGGCTTTCCACACAGGCGCCCCCGTCCGATATCTTGGCTACCGTGCTGCCGGTCGGCGAGTTGCCGGCGTCTGTGCTCGCCGAGCTGGCGCGCGCGCCCGACCCACGCGCTGCCGTCGACATCCTTGCCAGTATGGACCTCCGTTTTGCCCGGCCGCTGCTAACCCTGCGTGCGACCCGGCCAGACGCCACCACGGTCGAGATGGAGATCTGCCTGGACCAATGGTATTACCGTAACGCATTCGCCGCGCTGGAGGAGATGCGCGGCCAGGGTGGTTATCTTCATCCGGCGCTGCAGCTCGACGCTGACTGGACGAACGTGATGACCGTGCTGCGGCTGGTACACACGTCGGACGAGCAGCCCCTCTCGCGCTCCTCGCCGGGCGCCGCAGTGCCGGGCGATCTGTTCGTCGGACCGGGGCGCCTCTCGTTTAGCCGGCTGGCACAGGCGGCAGATGAGAAGAGTGTGGAGCGGGCCATTTCCCTGCTGGCAGAGCACGTCGCCGCCTATCAGGCGCCGCTTTCTGCCGCACTCGCCGCCTACCGATCAGCCGGTACGCTGAGTGCGGCCGAACGCGAGCTGGACCGCTTCCGGTTGCGCTGGCTGGCGCAACTGCCGGCCAGGGACCCGCTTGGGATTGGTGTCCTGCTAGGCTACCTTGCCCTGAAGCGCAACGAGGTTCGCAACCTGCGCTGGCTGGCCCACGCCGGCCATATAGGCTTGAAGCCAGAGGCAATCCGGGCCGGCCTGGAGCTGATACCGTGAGCCAGTTATTGATTCTGATCCACCCCGAGCTTGTGCCGGGCTTTCAGCTTGCCGGCGTACAGGCCTTCGGCCCGCCCGATGTGGAAAGCGCCGAGGAGCTGATCCGCCAATGGCTGCGCGAGGACCAGGCCGGCCTCCTCGCTATCGACGAGAGCATCCTGGCCGGGCTGGCGCCGGGCGTTCTCGCCGAGTTGCAGGCGGGCGACCGGTTACCCTATCTGGCCATACCCGGCGGGGAGGGTATGGGTAGCGCTATGACCCGGCGGGCGCGCATTGCCGGCCTGCTCCGCCGCGCCATCGGCATCCACATCACTTTCAGCGGAGAAGGCGAGGAGGATCGAACACCGTGAGCCGGTCGGGCCGCATTACACGTATTGCCGGTCCAGTTGTCGGCGCGACGGGATTGGCTTCGGCGCGTCTGAACGACGTCGTCCTCGTCGGCCATCTGCGTCTGGTCGGCGAGGTAATCCGCCTTGCCGGCGAGCTGGCGACCATCCAGGTCTATGAAGAGACGTCCGGGCTCCGCGTTGGCGAGCCGGTATGGAATACCAGCCGGCCCCTGGTCGCTACACTTGGGCCGGGGCTGCTGGGCCGTGTTTATGATGGGCTGCAGCGACCGCTACCCGTCCTGGCCGGGCTTTCAGGCCATTTCATCGAGCGTGGCCTGGAAGCCCCTGCGCTGCCTGCGGAGGTGCATTGGCCGTTTACGCCGTCCGTAACCATTGGCGATTGGGTTGAACCCGGCCAGGTCCTGGGAACCGTGCCCGAATCGGCGACTATCACGCACCGCATCCTTGTGCCGCCCGGCGTGAGCGGGCGGGTTGTCGCTATCGAGTCCGGCGACTTCACCGTCGAAGAGACCGTCGCCGTTGTCGAGCCGGCGGACAACGGTCACGCAGGGCAGGCGAAGCTGACGCTCTGCCATCAGTGGCCGGTGCGCCGGCCGCGTCCCGTTCTGGAGCGGCTCGTGCCGCGCGAGCCGCTGCTCACCGGCACCCGGATAATCGACACCCTCTTCCCCGTTGCGCGCGGCGGGGCGGCGATTATCCCCGGCGGCTTCGGCACCGGGAAGACGGTCACCGAGCAGAGCCTGGCCCGCTGGGCCGACGCCGACGTAGTCGTCTACGTGGGCTGCGGAGAGCGCGGCAACGAAATGACCGAGGTGCTGGAAGAATTCCCCCGGCTGGAAGATCCACGTACCGGAGCGCCGCTGATGGAGCGCACCGTGCTCATCGCCAACACGTCCAACATGCCTGTGGCGGCGCGCGAAGCCAGCATTTACATGGGCATGACCATTGCCGAGTATTACCGGGACATGGGCTATGACGTTCTCCTGCTGGCCGACTCCACCTCGCGCTGGGGCGAAGCCCTGCGCGAGATCTCCGGCCGGCTGGAGGAGATGCCGGGCGAGGAGGGCTATCCGGCCTACCTCGCTGCCCGTCTCGCTGAGTTCTACGAGCGGGCCAGCCGTGTCCGTTGCCCTGTCCCTCAGAATGAAGGTACAGACGGCAAGGTGGATTCACCGGACCGCAGCGGATCAATTACCATCGTCGGCGCGGTTTCCCCACCCGGTGGCGATTTCTCCGAGCCGATGACCCAGAACTCAATGCGCGTGGCCGGCGCCTTCTGGGCGCTCGACTACGATCTATCCCGCCGCCGCCATTTCCCGGCAATCAACTGGACGCGCAGCTACTCGCTCTACAACCTCAAGAGCTGGTATGCCCGCGAGGTTGCCGCCGACTGGAACGAGCTGGCCGGCCGGGCGATGGCCCTGCTGCAGCGCGAGGTGGAGCTGCTGGAAATCGTGCAATTGGTCGGCCCAGATGCCCTGGCCGAAAGCGAGCGCGCCGAGCTGGCGGCGGCGCGGATGTTACGCGAGGATTTCTTGCAGCAATCGGCTGCTGACGAGATTGACCGGTACTGCCCGGTAGAAAAAGCGTACTGGATGCTGGTCGTCATCCTGACCTTCTACGCGCTGATGCAAAAAGCGCCGGCCGGCGGCGTGGCCCTGGAACGGATTACTGGCCTGGCTGTCGTCGATGAAATCGCCCGGCTCAAGGAAGTGCCGCCCGAGCAGATGGCTGCCCACGCCCAGGCCCTTCTGGAGCGTATCCGCACGGCCTTTGCCGGGCTAGGGATCAGTTAAGATGGGTGCGAATCGTGTTGCCCGAGCGCACGGCTCGATGCCGGCGCTCGTCACAAAGGAGTACCGGACTGTCTCGCAGATCCGCGGGCCGGTCATTGTCGTCGAGCGTGTGGCTGGCGTAGCCTACAATGAGCTCGTCGAGGTCGTCGATCCGGCAGGCGCCGTTCGCCTGGGGCAGGTACTGGAAGTTGGCGAGCGCCACTGTGTCGTACGGGTCTTTGCGGGCACCACCGGGCTGAGCCTGGTCGAGAGCCGGGTGCGTTTCACCGGCGACGTCGCCAGGCTCGACGTGTCGCCGGCCCTGCTCGGGCGCATGCTCGACGGTCTGGGCCGGCCCATCGACGGCGGCCCGCCGATTATCCCCGAGGCCTCGCTGGATATCAACGGACTGCCGATTAACCCCTCTGTGCGCACACGTCCGAGCGAGTTTATCCAGACAGGCATCTCCGCTATTGACGTCCTGAACACCCTGACGCGAGGCCAAAAGCTGCCCATCTTCTCGGCGTCCGGGCTGCCGGCCAATGAGCTGGCTGCGCAGATCACGACCCAGGCGCGCGTGCTCAGTCGGGGAGTGGCCGGCGGCGAGCCGTTTGCCGTCGTCTTTGCCGCCATCGGCATCACCCAGCGCGAGGTGGCTTTCTTCCGCGACCAGTTCTCGTCCAGTGAGGCGATGGAGCGCACGGTCATCTTTATCAACCGGGCCGACGATCCCTCCATCGAACGCCTGTTGACGCCGCGCGTGGCCCTGACGGCGGCCGAGTATCTGGCCTTTACGCACCACCGCCACGTGCTGGTCATCATGACGGATATGACCAGCTACTGCGAAGCGCTGCGTGAAATCTCTGCTGCCGGCGAAGAGGTGCCTGGTCGCCGTGGCTATCCCGGCTATATGTATTCCGATCTTGCCAGCCTCTACGAGCGGGCCGGGCGAATCCGCGGCAATCCGGGCTCCGTCACCCAGCTGTCGATCCTGACGATGCCTGACGACGACATCACCCACCCGATCCCCGACCTGACCGGATACATCACAGAGGGGCAGATCGTACTCAGCCGGGAGCTGCACCGCAAGGGCATCTACCCACCCATCGACGCGCTGCCCTCGCTCTCGCGGCTGATGAACGACGCCATCGGCGCAGACAAGACCCGGGCGGATCATCGCCCCCTGGCCGATCAGCTCTATGCACTCTATGCCGAGGGGCGGGATCTGCGCCGCCTGGTTGCCATTATCGGCGAGGCGGCCCTCTCCGGCGACGACCGGCAGGTCCTGGCCTTCGCGCAGGCATTTGAGGAGCGTTTTGTCGGGCAGGGGGCGGAAAACCGGTCGGTGAAGGAAAGCCTCGATCTGGCCTGGACGCTGCTGGACGGCGTGCCGGCACGCCTGTTGAAGCGGCTTCCGGACGCGCTCATTGCCGAACACAGGAGCGCAGGCTGATGGCCTCACACTCGGTGACCCGGATGGAACTGCTGGCCCGCGAGGAGCAGCTTGCCCTGGCCCGTCAGGGACGCGATCTGCTGGAACAGAAGCGGACGGCACTGATGAAGGAGCTCCTCCAGATGGCCGACACAGTCATCGAGCGCGGCGAAGCCTTGATGGAGGCGGCGACTCGCGCGCAGGCGGCGCTCGCCCGAGCAGAGGCAGTCGCCGGACCAGAAGCAGTCCACTCTGCGGCGCTGGCGGCGCGGTCGGAGCTGCCGCTGACGGTGAGTACGACCAGTGTGATGGGCGTGCGCGTGCCGCACATCGAGCAGAAACGAGTTTCCCGGCCCGTCCTGGAGCGAGGTTATTCGGTGGTCGGCATATCCACGACGGTGGACGAAGCCGCCGCGGCTTTCGAAGAGGAAGTAAGCATGATTATCCGCCTGGCCGAAAGCGAGCTGCGGCTGCGCCGGCTGGCCGGCGAGCTCCAGCGCACCTCACGCCGGCTGAACGCGCTCGACCATCTACTGATTCCGCGGCTGGAGGCCGAGCGCAATTTCATCCAGATGGCGCTTGATGAGCGTGAGCGGGCCGATCATTTTAGATTGAAGCTGGTGAAAAGAATCCTTGAACGCAGGCGTTTTGCCGAAGAGGCCGGAAGCGGCACAGTCGACAATCGCCGCAAGGAGTGAAGCTAACCATGACCGCAACTAAAGAGCACGACCTGGAGAGATGCGCCGAGGGTGGGCCGCAGTCGGCCATGGAAAGAAGGTTCCTGGAGGAGTTCCTGGAGACGA
>JAAYYY010000081.1 GCA_012515125.1 Chloroflexota bacterium | reverse complement strand
GACGCCCTGCGGGGCCGCCACGCCCGCGCCTGAGCCGGCGGCAGACTGCTCTTTCCCTATGCGGAGCATGTCATGAACGAGGTGAAATCAGGAACGGCCTTGCTGGCGATCGACGTCCTCGTGGCGCTCCTGCGCCGCTTCGACGGCTAGCCGCTCCTCTACTGGCTGCTGCCGCTGCTCCGCTGTGGGATCTGCGGGATCAGCCAGGAGAGGAAGGCGTCGGCCGAGCGTGTCTGCATCAGCACGCGGCCGGGCCCGGCGAGATCTACCACCAGCCCTTCGCCGCTGAACAGCGTGGACTTCAGCCCGCCCACGCGGCGCACCTCAAAGCCCATTGCCTCGTCAAAGGCGACGAGGTGGCCCGTATCTACCGTATAGCGCTGCCCCGGCCCCAGCTCCAGCTCGTGGATCGCCCCGTACGACGACAGCACCAGCTTCCCGCTGCCCGAGGCCTGCAGCATGATCAGCCCTTCCGAGGCGAAAAAGGTCTTCGCCCCGCCCCACCGCGTATCCACCTCGATGCCCATCTCCGAGGCCACGTAGGAGCCCGACTGGACCATCAGGCTCTCGCCCGCCAGCGTCAGCACGATCAGGTCGCCCGGCAGCGCCGGCCCCACCATCAGCTCGCCGCCCCCAGCCGGCGCCCGGTACGTGTTCTGGAAGAAGCTCTCGCCTCCCAGCAGCGCCCGCCCCAGCGACTTGAAGAAGCCGCCCGTCGCCGCCGTCTCCAGCGTGATGCCCGCCGACATCCCCACCATCGAGCCCCCTTCCACCCGCACCTCTTCGTTGCCGCCCAGGGTAATTGTGCCCAGCGAATAGGCCGGCCGGTACGCTATCGATACGTCCATTGTTTTCCTCTCCGGTTATGTGGTCACTCGTCGTCTGTGCCGGCGAACCGTTCCAGCCGCAGCGTCCAACCGCTGCTGCCGCGATCGGCGTCTATCGGCGCGCGGTCAAAGTAAATCTCGAAGACACGGCCCTCGACCGTGCGCACGCGATAGAAATCCCGCCCCACGCCCCACGAGCCCTTTACGCGGGCCCGCTCCAGATGCGCCGGCTGCATATTGCGCGACATGCGCCCCCGCCGCTCGTAATCATGCCACTCCGCCAGCATTTCCACAACCGTAAACCGCTGCTCTCCCCACACAAAACGGTCCGGGCAGCCCGGCTTCTTCTCCAGAAGCGGCGCCTCGTCAAACTCCACCTGGATGGGCTCGCCGATGAAACGGGTCTCCATAACGAGCATTATAAGCCCAAATAGTAGCAGGACGTAAACGGGGAGTTTTTATGGTAAGCTGATGTCTGGTAAAATGAGGTGTAGGAAGTTCTTCAAGGGGCCCGGCGGAGCAGGTAGCCAGTTAATGGCGGAATCTTCTGTGCCATAGCAGGACAGGAGCGTAGCAAATGACAGATATTCCCCGCTTTGACCAGATGATGAATCCGCTATTACAGGCGTTACGCAATCTTGGCGGGACTGCAACTTTGGACGAAATGGTTCATGAGGTTGCCGACGTGATGGGGTTGGCCCCAGCGCAGCTTGCCATTCTGCATGCCCCTGGAAAAAGCAGCACGAGCGAAGTCAGTATCGCTTGGCCTGGACGTGTACTTATCTCAGGAAATACGGCCTATTAGCGAATGTCGGTCGAGGTTTGTGGGGCCTCACAAGCGAGGGCAAATCGACCGCTACACTGGATCCAATAGAAGTGAAACGGACCGTGCGCCTGATGGATAGTCAGATACGGGCAAGCAGCCAATCACAGATTACAGCCGATGAGGCAGTCTCCATTGGAGACCGAGACGAAAGCGAACTCGCGGAAACACGGTCGCTGACGCCCAGCTTGCCGGTTTATGCTAATGCCTGCCACTTCTTGCGCATTATGAATGGAGTGCCTTATACCCTATTCCGCCGCACTTCTAGTGAGATATACGAGCACCGCGGAAACCCTCAAGAGCAAGTTGACTGGAGGAATCCCGATGAATGGATATCGCGCCGCCTGACCGGCGATGAAGCCAAGTTGGCGTTACGTGTCTGGAAGGAATCAAATCACGAGCTGAATCCGCGTCATCTGCGCGGAAGCTGGTATCTGACAACCAAACACCAACTATTGAGTGAAGATGAGGAAGGCATCTTGCGCATCACGACGAGAGGTAAAGAATTTCTTGAGGACGTTAGTGGTGCCACTACTGCCGAAATCGATAGCTATGAGGGCATACTCACAATCCTGCGACTTGTTGCCGAAAGAGGACCTGGACGGCGTAGTGATTTCCTCCCGGCGTACACTGAGTTTTGCCATACCTATACTGGCTATCAGAGCGATACACCAATAAAGGGTTCCCTCTACGACCGCCTGACGAACCTGATTGCCCGTGATTTCATTGCGCGAAGGGGACAGGTATACGAAGTCACCGAGGCGGGCTTGGCTTATTTAGAACGTTATGCACAGCTTGTGCCCGGCCAGCCTGTCGGGTCTCTTGATAAGCGCGCTGAGCTGCGCCGCTTAGCGCAGGAAATCCGCGAGGAAACACGGCAACAGCTCGCAGCTTATCTCGAAGAGATGGATCCGTATAAATTTGAGCAGTTGGTGAAGTTCCTTTTGGAAGAGATGGGTTATCGGGATGTAGAAACGACCTCTCCTGTAAACGACAAGGGCGTCGATGTGGTCGCAGAGATAGATCTCGGCATCAGCAGTGTGCGCGAGGTCGTACAGGTGAAACGGCGGCGTGGCAACGTTGGTCGCCGTGTGCTCGATGAACTGCGGGGCTCTCTTCACCGCTTTAATGCCGTCCGTGGTACGATTGTTACCACTGGTGGATTCAGTCGCGGCACTCAGGTGGCTGCTTTTGAGCGTGGTGCGGCTCCTATTACCTTAATTGACGGCGATAAACTGCTGGCGCTATTAATCGAACACAACATCGGCGTTACACGACAGGTGGTAGATTACCTGGAGTTTGATGCCAGCAAGCTCAAGCAATTCGAGGAGCAGGAGGGCGACGGGCCCGCGACTTAAGGGGAATTTAGTGTTATCTGGCTCTTTGATGTAGGACGTTAGGCACCTTGCATAGAGAATCCGGTCCGCGCCGCCGGCCTAGGAAACGACTCTACTCCCGCCCCCCCAGCTTCAGCGCCCCCGCCGCCCCCTCGAAGAACAGCTTCAGAAACAGCTCGGCCGCTTCCTCCCCGCTGTACGGCAGCTCCTTTTCCAGCCAGAGCATGATGAAGCCCATCAGCGCGGCGGCAAAGTAGCCCGCCGCCAGCTCCCCCGGCACGTCTGGCGCACCGCCTGCGCGCCCGCCCATGTGCCGCTCGAACAGCTCCGGCGCCGCCTCCTCGATGATCTCGCGCACCCGGCTCGCCGCCTTGTTGCTCCCTTCCCCCTGCAAGATGATCCGGTACAGATCCCGGTTCTCCTCCACGTGATGGAAGGCGATAGCCACCGGGTTGAACCACGCTTCGCCCTCCGCCCCTTCCCGCTCCGTCAGCTGCGCCACCTGCGCTTTCAGCTCTTCGGCGATCGCTTCCAGGCTCTCCACCAGCAGCTCTTCCTTGTCCCGGAAGTGCAGGTAAAAGGTCGTCCGCCCCAGGTCGGCCCGCTCGGTGATATCCTCGATGGTGACGGCGTTATACCCCCGCTCCAGAATCAGCTCCATCAGTGCGTCGCGAAGCTGGCGGCGCGTCCGGTTTACCCGCCGGTCTTTCCTGCTGTCCCGGTCGTTCATGATAATCTCCTGAATAAGGTCGCCTCCCGATCATACCGAACTATTGACAGAAGCGCGCGCAACTCTATAATCAGGCGGTTCCGATTGAACAGTCTGTTTATTTTACGACAACCTGTTCATAAAGCGAGAGCCATTTCTGCGTTTTATGGACGAAGACCTATGATTACAGCCCAGCAACGAGACGCCAATTCGCCGCCGGCGGGGAGCGCCGCGCCGCTCATCCATCTGGACAACGTATCGAAAGATTACGAAACGCCCGCCGGCCCATTCCCCGCCCTGCATGACGTCAGCGTCGCCATCTGGCCCGGTGAGTTTGTCGCCGTGCTCGGCAAATCCGGCGCCGGCAAGACCACCCTGATCAATATGATCACCGGCGCCGATCACGCCACCCGGGGCGAAGTGCTCGTCGGCGACGTCCACCTCAATCGCCTCAGCGAAAGCAGCCTCTCCCAGTGGCGCGGCGAGAACATGGGCGTCATCTACCAGTCCTTCCACCTCCTGCCCGGCCTCTCTCTGCTCGACAACGTGCTCCTGCCGATGGACTTCACCGGCCTCTATCGCCGGCAGCAGAGCCGCGAGCGCGCCCTGGAGCTGCTGCGCCAGGTCGGCTTGGAAGAGCACGCCCGCAAGTTGCCGGCCGAGATCTCCGGCGGCCAGCAGCAGCGCGTCGCCATCGCCCGCGCTCTGGCTAACGACCCGCCCATCATCGCCGCCGACGAGCCGACCGGCCGCCTCGACTCCGTCACCGCCGAAGCGATCTTCGCCATCTTCGAGGAGCTGGTTCGCCAGGGCAAGACCATCGTCATGGTCACGCACGACCGGGGGCTGGCGACGCGCGTCTCCCGCACCCTGGAGATTGAAGACGGCCGGCTGCGAGCGCGCCATGGCTGAACGTTTTGAAACCCCCGTCCGCTACACCACGCCCGGCAGCCCCATTATCCGCATGAAGGGCATCGAAAAAACCTTCGAGACGGCGGCCGGCCAGGCCACCGTGCTCAAAGGGATCGACGTCGACATCCACCAGGGCGAGTTCGTCGGGATCGTCGGCCGTTCGGGCAGCGGCAAATCCACGCTCGTCAACATGATCACCGGCATCGACCGCCCCTCGGCCGGCGCCGTCGAGGTCGGCGGCCAGCCCGTCCACCAGATGCCGGAAAGCCGGATGGCCGTCTGGCGGGGCCGCAACCTGGGCATCGTCTTCCAGTTCTTCCAGCTCCTGCCCATGCTCACCCTCGTCGAAAACGTGATGCTGCCGATGGACTTCTGCAACATCTACCCCCCGGCCGAGCGGCAGGATCGCGCCATGGCCCTGCTCCGGCGCGTCGGGCTCGAGGGCCTGGCCCACAAGCTGCCGGGGGCCGTCGCCGGCGGCCAGCAGCAGAGCGCCGCCGTCGCCCGCGCCCTGGCTAACGACCCGCCCATTCTCATTGCCGACGAGCCGACCGGCAACCTCGACACGCAAACCGCCGAACAGGTGATGCATATCTTTGAAGAGCTGTTGACCCAGGGCAAGACGATCCTCCTCGTCACCCACGACCGCTCGCTGGTCCGGCGCACCCATCGCACCCTGCTCATCTCCGACGGCGAGCTGGTCAACGAGGCGCTGACGGCGGCCTTCCCCGACGCGCCGCATACCCCCCTGCTCGCGCTCAGCAAGCGGGCCGCCCCTGTGCAGCTTGCGCCCGGCGCGCCGCTCCCCCGCGCCGAAGAGCGGCCGGACGTCGTCTATCTGCTCACCCAGGGCGACCTGCTCCTGAACAACGGCGAGACGGTGCAGCTCACCGGCAGCAGCCTCATCGACCCCCTCTCCGTCGACTGTGACGTGCGCGCCGGCCGGCAGGGGGCCGCCCTTCTCGCCCTGCCGCAGGACGGCCTTCTGCCGCTGCTCGCCAACACCGCCCGCCCGGCGCCCTTCCCCTGCCAGCGCGCCGCCCAGCCTGCTCCCCGGCCGGGCCTCTTCCGCCGGCGGAGGTCGGAATAATGCGCCCGCGCTGGCACAAAGTCTTCAGCGATCTTACCAGCCACCGGATTCGCTCCCTGCTGGTCATCGCCTCTATCGCCGTCGGCCTCTTTGCCATCGGCATGATCACCACCGTCTACGTCATCCTCGCCGAAGACATCCGCGCCAGCTACGAGGCGATCAACCCGGCCAACGTCCAGATCAACGCCGCCCTCTTCGACGACGAGTTTGTCGAGCACATTCGCCGCATGCCCCCGATTGCCGCCGCCGAAGGCGCCTGGATCACCAGCCTGCAGGTCCGCACAGCCTCCGGTGAGTGGCGGCCTATCGCCGTGAAAGCCCAGGACTTCGACGCCGGCGGCGCGACCCCCATCGGCCGGCCCATCCTTGTCGAAGGCGCCTGGCCCCTGGCCGATAGAGAAATCGCCCTCGACGTGAACCGGGCAGACGAAACCGGGGCGGCCCTGGGCGACGAGCTTGTCGTCAAGCTGCCCTCCGGCACCATCCGTCACATGCGCCTTGCCGCCATCGTCCACGACCAGACCATTGGCGCCACCGGCGGCGACGGCAGCTTCTTTCTTGCCGGCATCCAGGGCTACGTCACCGTCGATTCACTCCCCTGGCTGGAGCAGCCCGGGGGCTACAACACACTCTACGCCACCGTCCGCGAAGGGCGCAACGACCGTGCCGCCATCCGTGCCGTCGCCGACGCCGTGCTCGACGAGTTCCACCGCAACGGCTACGAGACAAGCGGCTCGGTGGCCCGCATGAGCCAGGAGCACCCCAACGTCGTCTACGTCGACGCCGTCGTCGCCGTCATCTTCCTGCTCGGCTTTCTCGTCGTCTTCCTCAGCGCCTTTCTGATCACCAACACCTTCTCCGCCCTGCTCAACCAGCAGGTCGAGCAGATCGGCGTCATGAAGACCCTGGGCGCCAGTCGCGGGCAGATTATCGGCCTCTACATGATCCTCGTCCTCGTCTTCAGCCTGATCGCCCTGCTGGTCGCCATGCCCCTCTCCGTCCAGGCGGCGTGGGCCATGCTCAGCTACTTGTCGGCGGAGGTCAACTTTCGTATCCAGGAATACCGGGTTGTCCCGCTTGCCTTCATTATTCAGGCCGCCGTCGCCCTCCTCGTCCCCCAGCTTGCCGGCAGCGTCCCCATCCTGCAGGGCACGCGCATCTCGGTGCGCGAAGCCCTCAGCGGCGAAACCTCGGCGCAGGTCGAGGACGCCGGCCGTCTCTATCGCCTGCTGGCCCGAATTCGCGGCCTTCCCCGCCCCGTCCTCATCTCCCTGCGCAACACGTTGCGCCGCCGGGGCCGTCTGGCCCTCACCCTGCTGACGCTGACCCTCGGCGGTGCGATCTTCATCGCCACCTTCAACGTGCGCCACTCTATCGAAGCCTACGTGGATCGCCTCGGGCGCTACGTGCTCGCCGACGTGAACCTGACCCTCAACCAGCCTTATCGCCTGGAGCGCGTCACCGGCGACCTGCTGCAGATACCCGGCGTCGCCCTGGCCGAGGGCTGGGCCGGCGCCCTTGCCAGCGTCGTCGTCGATGACGGCCGGGCCGGCGAAACCCTCCAGCTCCTCGCCCCGCCGCCCGACAGTACGCTGATCGAGCCGATCCTGCTCGAAGGCCGCTGGCTGCTGCCGGCCGACCAGAACGCCATCACCCTCAGCGAGCTGTTCCAGGAAATCTATCCCGAGCTGCAGGTCGGCGACGCCATTCGCTTGCGCATCGGCCTCAAAGAAACCGATTGGGTCATCGTCGGCTTCTTCCAGTTCAGCGGGCGCACCGGCGGGCCGATCGCCTATACCAATTACGACGCCCTGGCCCGCGAGACCAGTATGTATGGCCGCTCCGCCTCCTACCGGATCATGTCCGAGGACCAGGATCTCACCCTCGCCCAGCAGGAGGCGCTGGGCCGCCAGATCGAAGCGCGACTCACTGCGCTGGGCTACGAAATCAACGACATCAGTGCCGGGCGCTCCCTGCAGCAAAAAAGCTCCGAAGGGCTCAACATCCTCACCACCTTCCTGCTGATCATGTCCTTCCTCATGGCCTCGGTGGGCAGCATCGGCCTGATGGGCACGATGAGCCTCAACGTCATGGAGCGCACCCGCGAGATCGGCGTCATGCGCGCCATCGGCGCCGCCAACCGCTCCATCGTCGCCATCGTTCTGCTGGAGGGCGTGCTCATCGGCTTCATCTCCTGGCTGCTCTCCAGCGTCGTCGGGCTGGCTCTCAGCAAGCAGCTCGCCGACGCCATGTTCCAGATCATCTTCGACCGCAACGCCACCCTCGACTTTACTGCCCTGGGCAACCTGATCTGGCTGGGGCTGGTTCTGCTGCTCTCCGTCCTGGCCAGCGTCGTCCCCTCCTATAACGCCTCCCGGCTCACCGTGCGCGAGGTGCTGGCCTATGAGTGAGCCGCCTGTACGTAATCAAGAGGAAACCATGTTCATCCATCGCCACAAAGGCCTTATTCAGATCGCGACGCTCTTGCTCTTCTCCCTGCTTCTGTGGGGCTGCGACGCCATGCCCTGGCAGGAAGCAACGCCAGAGCCGACCGCGCTCCCCGTCGTCGCCGGGCGCGGCGTGGTCAGCGCCGAAGGGCGGGTGGCTCCGCTACGCTGGACGGCGCTCAGCTTCCCCGCCGGCGGCGAGCTGGGCGATCTGCTCGTGGAGGAGGGCGACGAGGTGGCCCAGGGGGATACCCTCGCCCGCCTGAGCAAGCTGGAGCCGCTGGAAGCCGCCCTGAGCCAGGCCCGGCTGGAGCGCCTCTCCGCCGAGCAGGCCCTCGACGAGCTGCTCGACACGGCCGCCCTCACCCGCGAGCAGGCCCGGCAGGCTGTTGTCGAGGCCCGCGTCGCCCTGACCGAAGCCCGGCGCGCGCTCGACGACCTGGATAACGACGATTTCCAGGAGCAGCTAGACGATCTCAACCTCGCCGTGCGCGATGCCCGTAACGCGCTAGACGACGCCGAAGAGGAGTTGGAGGAAGTCCAGGACCTCGACCCCGACAATCCTACCCGCGAAGCGGCGCAGAGCGCCTACGACGACGCGCTGCGCGCCTACAATACCGCCGTCTACGACCGGGATACGCTGCAATACCAGCTCGATCAGGCCCGCGCGGCCGTCGATCTGGCTGCCGCGCAGCTGGACGACGCCCAACGGCAGGCAGACGAACGCGAGAACGGCCCCGACCCCGATGCCCTGGCGCTGGCCGAGGCCCGGCTGGAGGTCGCCACGGCCCAGGTCGCCGCTGCCCAGCGGGCGCTGGACAATGCCCGGCTGATCGCCCCCTTCGGCGGCGCCGTCGTCGACCTGCACGACTGGCAGCCGGGCGAGACCGTCGCCGCCGGGCTGCCCGTCGTGACCCTGGCCGACTTCTCCGCCTGGATCGTCGAGACGCGCGACCTGACCGAGCTGGACGTAGTCCTCGTGGAGCCGGGCCAGGAGGTAGAAGTGACCCCCGACGCCCTGCCCGACCTCCGCTTGCGCGGCACGGTCGTCTCCATCGCCCGCGTCTACGGAGAGCGCAGCGGCGACGTGCTCTACACGGTGCGCATCCGGCTGGACGACGGCGACCCCCGCCTTCGCTGGGGGATGACGGTCAACGCCGTCTTTGAGCCCTGAGCCACTAAGCGAACAACGGCAGCTGCTGCAGCGGCCTCCGCCCGTTCAGCAACACGAACGGCGCGAGGTTCTTCGTCGCGACGCCAAGGCGGCGCAGGTCTGATAGATCGCGCAGCGTGCGCTGGCGGCGCGCGCGCAGAATCGCGTCGGCGCTGATCGGCCCGATACCGGGCACGCGCAGCAATTGCTCGCGGTCCGCCCGGTTTAGCTCCACCGGCCGGCTGATCAGCGTCTGCTGCGCCCACGCCAGCTTGGGGTCGTGGTGCAGCGGCAGGTTGCCGTCGCCGGTGAAGGGCAGCTCTTCCAGGTCGAAGCCATAGTCGCGCAGCAGGAAGCTGGCCTGATAGAGCCGGTGCTCCCGCCACGGATCGGTCGGCGGCAGGCCGTCCAGCGGCGTGTCCGCAATCGGGTGAAAGCCGGAAAAATAGGCCCGCCGCAGATGCAGCCGATTGTACAGGTAGCTGGTCGCCGTCAGCAGCTCCAGGTCGCTCTCCCCCGCCGCGCCGACGACAAACTGGGTCACGGTCGAGGGCCAGCGCCCGTTCCAGCTCTTATGCGGAAGCTGCGTCCGGCGAATCTCCTCCGCCCAGCGTAGCGGCTGCAGCAGCTCTTCCACAAGCTGCTTCGTCGGGGCCAGCCGGGCCAGCCGCTCGCTCGTCGGCGCTTCCAGGTTGGTGGAGACACGGCTGGCAAGCTGCATCGCCCGCTCCACCTGGTCGCGCTCCGCCCCCGGCATCAGTTTCAGATGCAGGTAGCCCCGGTAGCCCAGCCGGTTGCGTAGGATGTCGGCGGCGTCTAGCAGCCGGTCCTGGGTAGAAACGCCCCCTTTAATGATGCCCGAGCTGAGAAACATCCCTTCTACCAGACCGGCGCGGTGCATATCCACAAACGTGTTCGCCAGCTCTTCCGGCCGGAACGTCGCCCGCTGGAAATTCCGGCCGGCGCGAAACGGGCAATAGTAGCAGTTGCGCTCGCAGGCGCTGGTCAGCAGCGTCTTCAGCACCGGCATCTTGCGCCCGTTGGACATCGTCACGTTGGTGATCGGCAGGTGGTCGTCCTTGCCCCGCCGGGGCGCCGGAGGCGCGCCGCACGGCAGAGGCCCGGCCGGAGGCGCGCCGCCTTCCTCATCCGGCTCCAGCGCCATATGCTCGGCAAAGAGCGTCAATTTCTCCACCGGTCCCAGCTGCTGTCCTTCCATACTGAACATTATAGAACATCTGTTCATCCAACACAATCGCCATTTTCCCCAAAGTAACCCCATTCTTACACCCACGATCTAGGATCCCATCGTCTGGCCTACCCAAAAGAGGCTTCTCGTGCCCGCACGAACGATCACCATCGCCTGGCTCATACTCGTCCTGCTCCTGCTGGCGGCCGGCGTCTGGCTGCACACCCCCGCCTGGGGCGTGGAGAGCATCGGCGATGACATCTACTACGCCTGGCTCGAAGGCCTGCGCCTCCTCCAGGGCGAAAACCCCTACGAGCGCGTCCTCCAGAGCGACCTGCTGGAGAACGATAAATACGCCACCTACTTCCCCCTCTTTTACCTGCTCTCCGCCCTCACCCAGGCTTTAGGCCTGCGCGACTATGAGCGCTGGATCGCCTTCTGGCAGCCCATCTTCCTCTTCTTCCACCTGGCGGCCGGCCTCTGGCTGGCGCTCCTCTTTGCCCGGCAGCGGCGCACGCTCCTCGGCCTCGTCGTCCTCGCCCTCTGGCTGGTCGGCAACTGGGTGCTTCACCTCAACTACCTGATCAACTTCGACGCCATACCCATCTTCTTTCTGATCGTCTCCCTCACCCTGCTGCGCTCGCGCCCCCTGCCGGCCCTGCTCGCCCTCGGCCTCTCCCTCTCCCTGCTGGATGGTGGAGAGGGTGGGGGCGCTACGCAGAGCGCCCCCACCGTTACCAACGCTTAGTTGAACAGAATAAAGCTATTGAGCACGTGGTCCAGCGCCTCCAGGTCGGCCTGCGTCACCACCTGCACTTCCACGATGATGAAGAAGTTGCTGCCGTCCAGAGGCGTCACCGCCAGCGCAACGTACACAACGCCCTCGCCGCCGCAGTTAGTGAAGTAATCGTACTGTCCCGAGTACAGCGAATCGCTGTAGTCTGAACGGCCTGCGTACTCACATGGACCAGAGAACGCCTCCACGCGCGGATCCAGATACTCCGACGGCGCCGTCCCGGCATCCACGTCCGTGATCGCCGCGAAGAAGACGCCCGGCGTCGTCCAGTTCGACCAGAAGCCGTTCAGGCTCGGCGCCGCCGTAATCGACGGGCCCAGGTAGGTGCCGTCGTCCAGGTACCACTCGGCGCCGTCAATGTCCGCCCAGGCCGTGGGCACTTCCACCAGCAGCGCGCCCGTGTCGTCAGTCACCGTCGCATAGCTCTCATACCCGGCAGCCCCCGTGGAGCTGTCCGCCGGGTCGTTCTCGGCAACTTCGTCCTGCAGCGCCGTCGAGAAGTCCACCGTGACCACCAGCTCGTCGCCGTTGATCTGCCCTTCCAGAACCTGCTGGGTCTCAAAACGCAGCACTTCCACGCTCAGAACGTCGTCCGGGCGATTGCTACGCAGGATGTCGCAGTACGAAGACATCGTGCCATCAGTGGAAAGCACCAGCCCTTCCAGCATGGTGATGATGTCGCCGCCTTCGATACCCGTCCGGTCGGCCGGCGAGCCCGAGTCCACTGAGGAGACCCAGATGCCGTAGATACCCTGCTCCGAATCGGCTACGGCCGTGCCGTTGATCCCGATAGAGGTCACGTCCTGCTCGCTGCGCAGCTGGTCGATGACTCGCAGCGCTTCGTCCCGCCCGATGGCGAAGTACTGGTTCGTGCTGCTCGCTCCGGCGTAGTTCACGCCGACTACCTTACCCTCGGCGCTGATCAGCGGGCCGCCGGAGTTGCCCGCGTTGATCGTCGCGTCGTGCTCGATCACGTTGTCCACCGACGCCCAGTTCGTTTCGCCGCTGGCCCGCGCCTTCGAGACGATGCCCCGCGTCAGCGTGAACTCCGGGTCGCCCAGCGGGAAACCCGCCGCATAGACGTCCAGCCCCACGTTGACATTACCCTCGTGCCAGTCGAGGTACGGGAAGCCGTCCCCGTCGATGTCGATAACCGCCAGGTCCGAGCATTCCGAGACGCCGAGGATGCGCGCGTTACGCGGGCGGTCCTCGCCGGTGACGTGAACGCGCAGCAGCGCCGCGCCGGTAACGACGTGGTTGTTAGTCACGGCGATACCGGACGGGTCAATGATGAAACCACTGCCGCTGCCGGCCGTGTTCAACCTCAGCCCAACCTGCGGATCGACAAAAGAGCCTTCCGCGACAATCTGGACGACGGCGTTACGCACCTCTTCCAGGCTGCCTACCGCCTGCGGCCCTTCCGGCGTTTCAGTCTCAGCCGGGGCCGGCGGTTCGGTCGGCGCCGGCGGTTCGGTCGGCGACTCGACAACCTGCGCCGTCGGTTCCGGCGTGATTTCCACCTCCGGCTCCCCACCGCAGGCCACCATGACGACAATCGTCATCAGGAGTAACAGAAGAACGACAGGGCGCACCGTTCTGGCGCGCCGCAAGAACACCGTTTCTTTCATACATCCTCCACATAGGATAAAGATGATTTTTGAGGGTGGTGATGGGACTCAGGGTCAAAAAAGAGGACTGGCTCCCATGAACACCGCTGATAAACCTCTTCCGCTCGCGCACGAGCGACAGGTTGATTATATCCCATTTCTGAATTTGTAAAGTATTTCAGGTTACAGTGACGATAGGCCGTATGTCATGCCGCTGCCCGCAGCTCCCCCTGCAGCCACGACAGATACGCCCGGCTGCCCGCCTCGATGGGCAGCGCCACGATCTCCGGCACCTCGTAGGGATGCAGCTCCTGGATCGCCGCTTCCAACGCCGGGTAAGCCTCCCGGCTGCTCTTCACCAGGCACAGATACTCCTCCGCCGTTTCGATCTCCCCTTCCCACCAGTAGGTGCTGTGGATGGGGCCAATCACCTGCACGCAGCCGGCCAGCCGTCGCGCCACCAGCGCGCGCGCTATCGCCTCCCCATCGGCCCGGCTCCCCATCGTCGTCAGCACCTGCAGAAATTCGCTCATCGTCGCCTCCAGTTTCCTTTTCGCCCGCTTGCGGTTACAGTCCTATTGTAGCCGCGCCCCCGGATCGCGCCTGCCAGAATGGCAGGTGTGATCCTGCTCACCCTCCCAGCTCGGCTCGACAACGGAGGTAGCCCATGAGAGGACAACGACGGCGACGCACCCGCCCGCAGCCCGGGCCGCACAGACAGCGCAGCGGCGACTACCGCATCTTTGTCGGCGCCTTTCTCCACGGCGAGCTGGCCGACGAAATCCAGACGCTGCGCGCCCAGCTCGACCCGGTCACGGCGGCTATCACTCCGCCCCATGTCACCCTCGCCGGAACCTACTGGCGCTCCGGCCGGGCCACCCCCGAAAACGAAACTGTTCTCATTCACCGCCTCCAGCAACACCAGAAAGAGATGCCGCCCTTCACCCTGCAGCTCGGCGGCATCCGGCGCTTCGGCGACCGCGTGCTCTACCTCGGCGTGCGCCCCACGCGCGGGCTGCTGGCCGTGCGCAGCGTTCTCCTGAACATCGCCGGCGAAGACAAGCACCGTCGCTACACACCCCACCTGACGCTCGCCCAGCGCCTTACCCCGGCCGAGCTGGCGGCGGCGGAAGCCCGGCTGCAGGAAACACAATGGGAGCAGGAGCGCTGGCATGTGCCCGTTGCCGAGCTGCAGCTCATGCAGCGCGGCCCCGACGACCCGGTGTGGCGCGCGATAGCCCAGCTTGCCCTGAAGGGTTAGCCGACCACCCGCAGCTCGTCGATGCTCCTGATCAGCGCCGAGGCCAGCGCTTCGAGGCCGGCGTGGGTGCCCGAGCCGCTGGCGAGGCCCACGGCGGCGGCCCCGGCGTTGCGCGCCGCCAGCATGTCGGCGGCGCTATCCCCCACGAACACCAGCCGCTCCGGCGTCGTGCCCAGCTCCGCCGCAATCCAGCGCAGCCCCGCCGGGTCCGGCTTCGGCGGCAGCTCGTCGTCGCCGCAGGCCATCACTGCCACCTCCCCGGCCACGCCGAGCTGTTCGAGCGTCTCCTGGGTCAGCGCCCGGTCGTCGTTCGTGTGGATGGCAATCGGCAGGCCAGCCGCGCGCAGGCGGCGGAACGCGCCCTTCACGTTGCCCAGCGGCCGGATCTCCGCCGGCTGCGGCGGCGCCGCTATCGTCGTCTCCGCGCTGCTTATCGCCAGCGGCCGGGCGCGGTACCAGCCCAGCCCATGCTCGAAGAGCACCCCGGCCGCCAGCGCGTAGATGTCGGCCGTGGAGGCCGTGGCCACCGGCCCGTCGGGGACCGCCTCCATCCGCTCCGGGTCAAAGCCGAGCACGCTGTAGAGCGGGTCGATGCACGCCGGGCAGCCGGCCTGCTCCGCCAGCGCCTGCACCCAGCGCACCACGCGCGGCCCCCACATATGATTAAAATCGACCAGCGTGCCATCCTTATCGAAGACGACGGCGTCCACGTCAAACCGGCCGTCGCCGGCGGCGATGATCAGCATTTGCAGGAATCCCCTTCAAAAAAGGAGCGCGGCCATCCCTGGCCACGCTCCTGTGATAACTTGTTTGCAGGCCCCCTCTCAGGCCGGATTGCGCCAGGCCGTCAGCAGCCGGTTCCACTTCAGCGTCGCGTTAGACAGCAGCGTGTCCGCGCGGAAGAAGCGCGACGAGAGCAACACGAAGCCATAGGTCGTCACCGCCAGCAGCCCCACGCTGACCAGAAGCTGCCACAACGGCACGTCGCCGACCGCCAACCGCGTCATCATCGTCACCGGAGCCGTCAGCGGGATCAGGCTGAGCACCGTCGCCAGCGTGCCGCCGGGATCTTCCATAATACTGAAGTTGAACCACAGCGGGATCATCAACGGCAGTATAATGGCAAACGTAAACTGGCCCGCCTCGCGTGCGTTCGGGGCCAGCGCGCCCACCGCCCCCATCATCGACGCATAGAGCAGATAGCCCAGTACCAGATAGATCACGCCCCAGATGAAGAAGCTCGCCGGCAGCCCCAGCTCGATGGGCGGCAGGTTGAAGAGACCGGTTGCCTGCAGGATGAGGAAGCTGCCGCCCACCCAGACGAGCATCTGCAGCAGCGCGATGATGCTCAGGCCGATCAGCTTGCCCAGCATGAGCTGGCGCGGGCTGACGCTGACCAGCAGCACTTCCACAGTCCGGTTCTCTTTCTCCCGCGAGACGCTGCTCAGCATATAGCCGCTGCTCATCGTCAGCAGGAAGAAGAAAATGAACAGCACGGCGAAGGGGACCATCCCCGCGATGGGCGAGCTGGACTCATCCCCCTCCTCTCCCGGCTCAGCCGGCGCCAGGTCGTGCCCCGTCACGTTGTTCAGCGGCCCCTGCAGCCCGGCCGCCAGTCCCACGTCGCCCGTCAGGTTATAGGCGGCAAGGTAAGAGAAGAAGCTCTCGGAACCAGCGCTGAACGGGTTGAACTCCGCTTGCACCACCGTGATCTCGCCGCTCTCCACGAAGTCTGCTGGCAGGATCGCCAGCGCATCCACCTCGCCGTCCGCCAGCGCTTCCTCGCCCGCCTCGACCGAAGGGTAGGCGAGCACCATCCCGGCCGGGATGCCCGGCGGCAGCTCGCGAATCACGCCGCTCTGGTCCACATAGCCCAGCGTTTGCACGTCGTCCGCCCCAAACATCGAGCCCGAGTCTGACCCCGCGTCGTCGGCCAACCAGAAGGTGCCGAGATTGAAGAGCAGGATCAACGCCGGAAAGGCCGTCGTCATAATCCAGAACGTGCGGTTGGTCAGCAGAGTGACGATTTCCTGCCTGACAATCACGAAGACGTTACGCATGTTCTCTATACCTCCGCGCCGCGCAGGGCGGCGATCACCTCGCGCATCTCCATCCGCTGCCCGTAGCGCAGCATGCCCCGCCGGAAGATGCGCGCGGCAAACCAGATGCTCAGCGCCGCCGTCACCACCAGAATGACCCAGCTTGCGATAATCTGCCAGGTCGGCAGGCCCAGGCCCCAGCGCAGGGCCACCGTCATGAACGACGTCGTCGGGAAGAGCGTCAGGAAGACGAGGATCGGGCTGTTCGGGTTGGAGAGAATCAGCGGCAAGAAGAAGAAGGGCGCGATGAAGAGCAGATTCAGAATCCCCGATATCTGCTGCCCCTGCTGCACTTCCGTGACCACGCTGCCAATGGCGATCATCATGCCCGCGATGAGTGCGTAGGCCGGCAGGAAGTACAGCGCGAACACGAGCAGGAACGACCACGGCACCGTCAGCCCCGCCAGGAAATCGACAAACCGTGCGGCGATCACGATGACCACGGCGATAGACAGCGCCCACAGCGCAATCTGCGTCAGTGCCACGCCGATGAGGCCAATCGCCTTGCCCGCAATCAGTTGGAACGGGCTCATGCTGGTGATCAGCATTTCCATCGTCCGGTTTTCCTTCTCGTCGGCCACTACCTGCACCAGGAAGCCGGCCGAGCCCAGGACGGCAAAGAAGAAGAAGAAGCCGCCGATGAAGGAGAGTATGACGTTGCCAATCGCGTCGTCGTTCATCTCCCGCCCGCTGTTCATGTCGCGCACCGTCAGCTCCGGCCCTTCCAGCAGCCAGGAACTGGCCCCCTCGGGCAGGTTCGCCTCGGCCAGCAGGTTGGCGCGCACAAAATCGGCAAAGTCTCCTCCGCTGGGCATCTCCTCCAGATAATAGGCCTCTATCTGCAGGTTCTGCGGATAGCCGGCCGGCACCACGTAGTAGCCCTGAACGGCGCCCGCTTCAAGCGCGGCTCGCGCCTCCGCTTCGTCCTCGTAGGCGATCAGCTCCAGCCGGTCGTCCATCTCGTCCAGGTGCGGCTCCGCGTACAGCGACGGGTCGAGCAGCCCCGCATTGTCCACATAGCCCAGGGGTAGGTCGCTTTCGCCCACCGACGCCGAGATGGCCCCGATCAGGCCGACGACGATGATCAGCGCCGGCACCCCCAGCGTGCTGAGCAGGAAGCTGCGTGTGCGCACCCGCTTGAGAAACTCATAACGGGCGGTCAGCCACAGGTTACGCATGTTCCACCTCTCTTGCCGCCTGTCCCTCGGTGGGCGCCAGTCCGCCCTCTTCCTGCACCACGTTGACGAAAATGTCTTCCAGCGAGGGTTCGGCCACCTCAAAGTGCGTGATCGCTACCTCCGGGTTTGAGGCGAGCGCCCGGAAGATCTCCTGCGGGCTCACACCTGCGCCCAGGGAAAGGTGCCAGAGCCCGTTCTCGCGCCGGGCGTCGAGCACGCCGGGCAGCTGGTCGAACGTCCCTTCCCCTTCGAGGATGATGGCGTTGCCGGCGAAGTTGCGCTTGATCTCCGACACCGGCCCGTAGAGCACCGAACGCCCCCGGCTGATGAGCACGATGCGGTTACAGAGCGCCTCCACCTGGTGCATCTGGTGGGTAGACATAATGATGGCCCGGCCTGCCTGCCGCTGCTCCTGGAAAATCTCCTTGACCAGGCGCGTATTCACCGGGTCGAGGCCCGTGAACGGCTCGTCGATGACCACCAGGTCCGGCTCGTGGATCAGCGTGGCGATAATCTGCGCCTTCTGCTGCATACCCTTGCTCAGCTCCTGCACCTGCTTGTTGCGGTGCTCCCACAGGTCGAGCCGCTGCATCCACGGCTCCAGCCGGGCGCGCGCCGTCTTATCGTCCAGTCCCTTGAGCGTCGCCAGAAAAACGAGCGTCGGCTCCAGCTTCTGGTCCTTATACAGCCCCCGCTCTTCCGGCATATAGCCGATGCGCTGCTTGTGCTCTTCACGGAATGGCTCGCCGAATAGCGTAATAGTGCCCCCGTCCTGCTCGAAGATGCTCATCATCATGCGAATAGTCGTCGTCTTGCCTGCGCCGTTCGGGCCCAGTATCCCAAAGATCTCCCCAGGGAAGACCTCAAAAGATACGTCCTCCACCGCGCGGACGCGACCAAAACGCTTGCTGACATTGGATACTGTTACAACCGCCATACAGACCTCCGAGGTAAGGCAACCTGCCCGGCCCACCTTGACGTTGCCGCAGGCCAGGCCACGTAACACGGCTCTCTCATCATTCTATACGTAGGCACAGAGCCAGCGTTCCAAGTGTATCATAGTTCGGCGCCTGGGGATCATCCTCCTCCACCTGGTGAGTCCCCGCCCCGCCATCTGACCAGCCTTCTCCCGCCTTCTGGCTCGCGCCTGCCAGAATGGCCGGCAGCGCCCCTGCCCGCCCCCAAGAAATCAGACACAATCATCCTATTCAGAGTTAACAGCCCGCGCCGCCAACGCGACCACCGGCCTTATATGCCAATCCAACGTTCCCCCGCTATCCTATCGCCAAACGTCAACAGGAGTCTTTATGAGCGGAAAGGTAATTGACGTCACCCAGGCTGATTTTGAGCGCGAGGTCTTGCAGCGCTCCCAGCGCGTCCCCGTGGTCGTGGATTTCTGGGCGCCCTGGTGCGGACCCTGCCGGATGCTCGGCCCCGTCCTCGAGCGCATAGCCGGCGAGCCCGCCAGCAATTTCGTCCTCGCCAAGCTCAACACAGACCAGAACCCGCAGATCACCGTGCGCTATAACGTCCGCGGCATTCCGGCGGTGAAGGCCTTTGTCAACGGGCAGGTGATCGACGAGTTCGTCGGCGCCCAGCCGGAGCCCGTCGTGCGCCAGTTCCTCCAGCGCGTGATGGCTCACGCCCCCGCGCCCCGTCCCCAGCGTCAGGCCCGGCCCCAGCCGGAACGCGACGGCAACCCGGGCCGCCGGCTGCACCAGGCGCGCGAGCTGCTCCGGCAGGGCAACGGCTGTGAGGCGGAGCGCTATCTGCAGGATTTTCCGCCGGGCCCGGAAGCCAGCCTCGCCAACCAGCTACTGCCGCTGGCCCGGTTCCTCTGCCGCCCCCTGCGCGCCGGCAAGAGCGAAGCCGATAGCCAGCTCGACCAGGCTGCCGGCGCCCTGCGCCGCCGCGACTACAGCGCTGCCCTCTACAGCCTGCTGGCGGCGCGCACTCTGAGCGACGCCGCGCACAAGAGCGACGTGCACGCCATCATTCAGGGCGTCTTCGGCCTGCTCGGCGACACAGATCCCCTCGTCGCCCAGTACCGAGCCTACGTGCAATAGCTATGTCCTGGCTGCAACGCGAGCTGCGGCTGCGCCCCCGCCCGCGCGGCTTCCATCTCGTTACCGAGGAAATCGTCGCCCAGCTCCCGGAGCTGCGGGAGTTCGAGGTCGGGCTGGCCCACTTCCTCCTTCAGCACACATCGGCGTCGCTGGCGCTCAACGAAAACGCCGACCCGACGGTGCGCGCCGACATGGCCCGCTACTTCGACCGCCTCGCGCCGGAGAACGCCCCCTATTTCGAGCACACGGCCGAGGGGCCGGACGATATGCCGGCCCACATCAAGACCGTCCTGCTGGGCAGCAGCCTCACCCTGCCCATCCGCCACGGCCGGCTGGCCCTGGGTGTGTGGCAGGGCATCTACCTCTGCGAACACCGCGACCGCGGCGGCGAGCGCCGGCTGCTCGTGACGCTGCAGGGCGAATAACCCCCTTCAAAACCCTACGCCTCACACACCCTGAACGCCCCCTCCAGCCCGTCGACCGCGTTGGGGCCTACCCACAGCTTGAAGTCGCCCGGCTCGACGGTGTACTGCATATCCAGGCCGCTAAAGCCGAGGTCGCGCACCGGGACTTCAAAAGAGACGGTGCGCTGCTCGCCGGGCTGCAGCCAGATCTTCTGGAAGCCCTTCAGCTCGCGCACGGGACGGGTGACGCAGGCGACGAGATCGCGCACGTAGAGCTGCACGACTTCCGCGCCCGCCCGGTCGCCGCTGTTCGTAATCGTCACGGAGACCCGCAAAGTGTCGTCCGGCCCCAGCATAGACTCGGCGATCTGCAGGTTCGCATAGGTGAACGTGGTATAGCTGAGGCCGTAGCCGAAGGGGAACAGCGGCGAATTGGGCTCGTCCATGTAGACCGATTTGAAGGCTTCGGCAAACTGGCGTGTGCCCGACTCGGCGGCCGGGCGGCCTGTGCTCTTGTGCGCGTAGTACACCGGAATCTGCCCCTCCGAGCGCGGCCAGCTTGCCGTGAGCCTGCCCGACGGGTTCGCCGCGCCGAAGAGCAGATCGGCGACGGCCCGCCCGGCGCGGATGCCGGCGTGCCAGGCGACCAGCAGCCCCTTGACCTGCGCCGCCAGACGCGGGATGACCAGCGGCCGGCCGCTCATCAACACGCAGACCATCGGCTTGCCTGTCTCGGCGATGGCGTCAACCAGCTCCTGCTGCCGGCCGGGCAGGCCCAGCGTGGTCCGCGAATGGCTTTCGCCGCTCATGTCGGCGCTCTCGCCCAGCACCAGGAGCACCACGTCGGCCTCGCGCGTTGCGGCGACCGCCGCCGGGATGTCCGTCTCGATGCCGCTCCCGTCCGTCCGGTCGTCGCGGATGGGGCAGCCGGGTTGGTAGCTCCAGGTGTCGCCGGGCAGGTAGGCAGACAGCCCCTCCAGAACGGTTTCTACGTCTTCAGGGTGGTTATGTAAAGACCAGCAGCCCAACATATCGGCGCGGTTGTCTGCCAGCGGCCCGATCACCGTCAGGCGGACGTCCGGGGAGAGGGGCAGGATGTTGTCCTCGTTCTGCAGCAAAACCATCGATTCCCGCGCTGTCTCCAGGGCCAGCTCGCGGAATGCCGGCTGGAGAATGACGGCGTCGTGTAGCGACTCGTCGGTATAGGGGCGCTCGAAGAGGCCAAGGCGGAACTTGAGGCGCAGCACGCGGCGCACCGCCTCGTCCACCAGCGCTTCGGGCACCTCGCCCGCCGTCACCAGGTCCGCAAGGTGGTCGTGATAGGCGGTGCTGACCATCTCGATGTCCAGCCCTGCCAGGATGCTCAGGCGGGCAGCCTCTCGCAGGTTGGCGGCGACGCCGTGGGGGATCAGCTCGCGCACGGCGTCGTAGTCGCTCAGGACGACGCCGGGCCACTGCCACTCGTCGCGTAGAATCGTCCGCAGGATAGAGGGGTTGGCCGTCACAGGCAGGCCGCCAAGCTCGTTGAAGGAGCTCATAACGGCGCCCGCCCCCGACTCGAATGCCGCTTTAAACGGCGGCAGGTAGACGTCGCGCAGGGTGCGCTCGGAGAAATCGACGGTGTTGTAGTCGCGCCCGCCCTCGGCGGCGCCGTAGCCCACGTAGTGTTTGGGGCAGGCGGCAACGTTGCGCCCGCTGGTCAGGCCGGTAGTCTGGAAGCCGCGCACGCGGGCACGGGCCATCGCCATCCCCAGGAACGGGTCCTCGCCGGCCCCTTCGGCGATGCGCCCCCACCGTGGGTCGCGGCTGACGTCCACCATCGGCGCAAATATCCAGTCCACGCCGGCTGCGGACGCTTCTTCGGCGGCCACACGCGAAGCGCGCTCCAGCAGGTCGGGGTTCCAGGTGCTCGCCTCGGCGAGCGGGATGGGAAAGATAGTGCGGTAGCCGTGGATCACGTCTGCCCCCACGAGCAGCGGGATGCCCAGCCGGGACTCCTCCACGGCGATGCGCTGGCAATGGTTGATCACCTTCGGCGTCATCACGTTGAGGAAAGAGCCAATGCGCCCGCCGCGCAGCAGATCCTCCATGTCGTCGCGCAGCCGGGGCTCATACTCAAACGGCGCGCCCGCTTCTTCCGCTTCGCGCTTTTTCGCCTCGTAGTCGTCAGGGTCAAAGGGGGCGAAGGGATTGAGCTGCACGAGCTGGCCGATCTTTTCCACCAGGGTCATCTGCGCCAGAAGGGCATCGACCCGCTTCTCGGTTTCGGGGTCCAGATTGTTGTAGTAAGCGACGGTTTCTTGCAAAGTGGTTGTCATTTGGCGCCTCAGGGATTGTGGTGTCTATAGCTCATCGCGGTGGATACGGGCCAGCCGCACGGCGTGGTCCTCGCGGCCGGTGCGTTTAAGTCGTTCGATGTAACGGGGCAGGTAGCCGCGCGTGTAAAACGGGCCGCCTTCGCGTAGTACGGTCATCAGCGGGTCCACGTCTGTCTCGCTCGTCAACATCTGCTCCGTGGTCCAGCTCTCCAGCAGGCTCTGGGCCTCGGCTACCACGCCGGGTTCCTCCGCTGCCAGGTCCTGTTGTAGATAGAGGTCGTCGTCCAGGTTAAAGAGCATCAGCGGCTCCAGCTCTTTGAAGCCGTCGTGGTAGGTGCGCAGAAAGAGGTAATTCTGCCCGCCGGAGCGGAAGCGTACCCCACGCTGGCAGGCCCACGCTCCCTGGGAAGTGACGAGGAAGTCGCGGCCCGCCTGTTCGCCCATGCGGAAGGCCGGGGCGAAGGAGACGGCATCCCAGTTGGCCGGCACGTCGCCGCCAAGCAGCTCGACGATCGTCGCCGCCCAGTCGAAATGGTAGTGGAACGCCGTGTCCACCCGCGCCTGCCCGCCTGTGCCGGGGTAGCGGATGATCAACGGGACGTTGCAGGTGATATGGTCCGCCGTCTGGTGGTCGCCCCAGACGTTCAGCTCGCCGATATTCTCGCCGTGGTCGGCGCTGACGACGATGATCGTCTCCTCGTAGATGCCCAGCCTGTGCAGCCTCTCCATGAGCCGGCCGATCCATTCGTCGGCGTAGCGGATGCCGGTGTCATACCCGTTCACCCACTGGCGCATGGCTTCCATGGAATCAATGAGGTCGGGCTGGCGCGGGAAGCGCTCGTTGACCTTGCCCCACAACCAGTTCGGCTCCTGCGGGCTGTGCGGGCCGAAGCCTTCCCAGGACCGGCGCCACACGTCCTCCGTCAGCCAGGCGGGCAGCGGCTCGTCCGCAAACGGCTCGCCGAAGGAGGCCGGTGTGCGGTAGGGGGTGTGCGGGTCCCAGAGGTTCACGTGCAGGAACCACTCTTCGCCCGTCCCGTTGCGCTCCAGCCAGTCGAAGGCGACGGGCATGATGTCGTCGGCCAGCTCGTCGCCGTACTTGCCCGTGTTGTAGATTTCGTTGTAGCCTGCATACCAGTGCCAGGCGGCGTGGCGCTGGCCAAAGGGGCTGATCGTCGCCGTCTTCATGCCCAGCTTAGCCAGCGCGCCCATCCAGCCCGTCGTCGTAAAGACGTTGGCGCGGTCGCCGGTGTCCGGGCCCTGGGGGAAGGGCTGGGCCCTCGCCCCACCGTGGCTGACGACGCCATTATGAAAGCCCGTCCGCCCGCTCCACAGGGCTGTCCGTGACGGCAGGCAGGGCGCGTCAGAGGCGTAGACGTTCGTGAAGCGCACGCCCTCCCCGGCCAGCCGGTCGATGTTGGGGCTGGTCTGGCGATGATAGCCGTAACAGCCCAGGTGGTCGGGCCGCAGGCTGTCGATGTCGATATAGAGCAAGCGCATGGCCGTCAGTTGCCGTCCTTGTGCAGGACAATCCGGCCGTCTGCGCGCCTGATCTGCACCTGCCCATCGTCGCCGTCAGTGCGGTAGCCGGTCAGGGTCAGCTCGGCGGCGAACTCGTCGGGCACGACGCTCAACGTCATCCCGCTCTCGTCCTCCTCGATCGCCACGACCTCGCCGGTGATGTAGTGGACGAGAACGCCCTCGCCGGGCCGCCATTCGAGGGGCAGGATCAGCCCCCGGCGGGCCGGCAGGCAAACGGGATTCCCGCCGAAGAGCATCTCGCCGTTCATCTGGATCGTCGTGGTGAGCGGGTCGTCCTGGTAGTTGTTGACGTAGAGGAAGCTGCCCCCGTCGCCGCGACTGAGGCGCACGTCGGCCCAGTCGCTCAGCGTGAAAACGGGAGCGCAGTCCAGCTTCAGGGCGAGCTGGTGGAAGATATCGAGGTCTTCCAGCGTGAAAGCGGGCAGAGCCGCGCCAAACAGGATGACCGCCCCCTCGCCGAGCTGCTGCATGAAGCCCACCGTCCTGCCGGTTTCGTCCGTAGCGAAGACCTCGTCGAACGCGCCGCTGTAGCGCTCCAGGAAGGTGACGGGAACCCAGGGATAAGACAGCGCGCTGATAACGCGTTCGGCGAACGGCTGCGGGTCGCTCTCAACCTGCTCGATGCCCAGCGCGTTCTGGAGAATCGTACACGGTTCGCCGTCGCCGCCCGTCTCAGGGATGCGGCCCGCCAGGAACAGTCGCCCGCCCTCGCGCACGTAATCGACCAGCTTCTGCTGGACGGCAGCGGGGCACTTCTTGTCGATCATTGCGCAGAGGAAGGGCGTCTCGGCGACGCCCAGATCGGCGCGGGCCAGCTCGACGGCCCTGAAGGGGCGATGGGTGAGGGCCAGTCCGCGTGCAATCTGGTCGAAGAGGATACATTGGCGCTGGTGGGTGAGGATGCGCGTCTCCTCTTTGGTAAAGGCGTTGTTAATCTCGGTCATGAAGTCGTCGAGCAGGAAACCGACCGTGGCGACGGTAACCGGCTGGGCCAGAGTCAGGTCGTCGCCATAGGACCGCAACACGCTGCAGAGACGGCGATAGCGAGTGTAGTGGCGGCGCACCGTGCCGTCGAGGCGCACCGGTGGCCCCCAGTCGTGGCGCCGCACCGGGCTGAGAACGGGGTCGTTTTCCCCTGCGAAGAAGGAGTAGTGGTTGAAAGCGCGCATACCCACCGAGAGACAGAGCCGGCTGTGCAGGTCCGGCAGCGACGTTTGCTGCCCGCTGAAGTCGTTGATGCCGCCCGACTGGAACTCGACCGAAAAGAGGGGCTGTTCGGGGTTTTGCACGGCCTTCGTCGCCTCGTTGACGAACACAAGCTGGTGGAAGTTGCCCTCGTCGATGTGCATCGGATAGACGTCGGTCGCGCTGACCATGCCCGGCATCTCGATGACCTGGATGAGCTGTGAGAGGCCGATGGGGAAGGATCGGCCCTCCGCGTGGTTGGAGAAGCCATGAATGTTGACGATGGGCGGAACCTCCATGCCGTTGGCGCGGGCTTCTGTGCAGAGAAATTCGGCATATTCACGCAGATACTCCCGGTAGAAGCGCCGGTAATCGTGTACGATACGCGTCCCGTGCGGCTCGGCCGGGCGCACAACCCCCTCGCGCAGGAAGGCGGGTAGATCGTCCGCCGGATAAAGCGCCGGCAGCCGGTCGCCGTAGGTGCGCCGGAGATAGGCGGCGAAGCGGGCGAGGGTGTCCGGGTTGATGTCGAAGATATTGCGGACCCAATGGGCCATGCCCATCTCGTTGTCCATCTGCCACATAATGATCCGCCCGCCTCGCGTGACCTGCCGGGGGGCCAGGACGGCGAGCACGGCAGCGTACCATTTCTTCACGCAGGCCAGGAAGTCCGGGTGCAGATAGCTGGCCAGGTTCTGGACCTTTTCGTCCTGGCTGATAAAGGCGGCCTGTGGGTAGCGTCGGAACAGCCACGGCGGAATGCCCTCGTTAATCGTCTCCGCCATGATGTACGGCCCTGGGCGCGGGATGATCAGAAAGCCCATGTCGGCCGCGAGGTCGAGGAACCCGGCCAGATCGCGCATCGGATGGCTGTGGCCGTCGAGGTCGGTCACGCCCTCGTCAAGCTCGTGCCAGAGCCAGGGGATGTAGGTAGCGACGGTATCCAGGCCGGCCTCTTTCAGCAGGCCCAGCCGGTGGGGCCACTGGTCCTTTGGCGTGCGGAAATAATGGAACTCCCCGGCCTCGATCAGCTGCGGCTGACCATCGAGCCAGAAATGTCCATCTTTTACAGAGAAGCTATTCAAGATGTCTCACCTTTGACGATTCCCTCTCGATTAGCCGGGTGCTGATCCGGAAGGGCTTGGGGAATGAACGGTCGTTTTCAAGGAATCGGATCAGCACCTGCGCCGCAGTAGCGCCCCATTCCGTGCGCGAGGCGCCAATCGTGGAGAGCGAAGGCTGCATGTAGGCGGCGATGAGAATGTCGTCGAAGCCGACTACCGCGATATCCTCCGGCACGCGCAGGTGGGCTTCCCTCATTGCCTTGATGAAACCAATCGCCATCTGGTCATTGGCGCAGAAAACGGCCTCCGGCAGGACGCCGCTTTCGACGATCGACTGCGCGACCCGGTAGCCAGACTTCTCGGTGAAGTCGCCGTAATGCAGGCGAACGTCAACGTCGTGCCGGGCGGCCTCGCGCCTGAAGGCGCGCATCCGCTCCCAGTTGTCGAGCGAGTCCGGCGCCCCGGAGACGAAGCTGATGCGCCGCGCCCCCTGCTCGTAGAGATGGTAGAAAGCCTCGGTCGCTCCCTTTTCATTGTCCAGCAGCAGGGGGAAGATGTTTTCGGAGTCCAGGGAGCGGTCCAGGGTGACGATCGGAAAACGCTTGGAGGCAAGCTTGAGCAACGTCTCGCTCTTTGTCTTCGAGTCAAAGACGATGGCCCCGTCTACCTGCCGCTGGGTGAGCAGCGCGGGGGGAGAGTGGCTCTCCGGGCAGACCATCAGCTCGTACTCCGTCTTCAGCACGGCGTCGTGAATGCCTTCCAGAATCTCTTCGTAGAAATTGCCGCCGAAGCGCGTGATGAAGACGCCGATCGTCATCGTATGGCCGCGCTTGAGATTCCTGGCCGACGCATTGGGGTAATAGTTCAGCTCCTCGGCTGCCGCCAGGACCCGTTTCCGCGTGTCGTCGCTGATCGTCCCTGTGCCGTTGAGCGCATAGGAAGCGGCGGCGATACTGACCCCGGCGCGCCGGGCTACGTCTGCGATGGTCGTCATGAGCCGGTACCCATTCCGTTCTTCTCAATTCCCAGACGCGCCAGGCCGTCCAGGATCTGCGCGTTCTGCATCGTGATGCGGTGAACAAAACCATTCTCATGATTGGCGAGCATGAGCAGGCTGATGCCCTTGTCGATGCCGATCACGTCGGGCGCGTACCACGCCTCGGTCAGGTTGTATGCGTCGCGGAAGCCATACTCCCCCTTCAGCGGCTCGATGGTGTAGTAGTTGCGCATCGCCCGCTGCGCATGTTCGGGCACAAAGATGATCGAGCCGATGGCGCCGGCCGGAGCCACCGTGTCGTCAACCAGGTGCGCCGTATTGTCTGCCCCGGACGGCGGCGCGCCATAGAGCCCGTTGTATCCGTCGGGACCGTCGCAGGCGGTCAGCCCCCAGGCGTCGGGGCCCAGCGTCTCGTACTGCTCGTCCACGTCCGTGGCGAACTGGACGTGCGCCAGAGAGGCATCAACCGAGTTCTGGAACCAGTCCGCACCTTCGGCGTCGGTGTAGCCACGGAAGTCGATCCAGGCGTGGCTGTACTGGTAGGTGAAAATCGAGCCGAACCAGGAGTGCATGAACGCCTCGCCGTCGCCGTAGCGGGCGTAGTGGCGGGTGAAGCGGTAGTAGGTCGTGTCGTTTACCGGGTAGCTTTCCGAGCCGGCGGCGAGGACGTAGAGCATGAGCTGTTCGGCGTAGTAGTCCCAATGACCGGAGAAACCCTCTTCCGGTCGGTAGGCCATGTAGAACATCTGGCGCGACGCGTCCACAAACCACGGCCAGTTGACGCCCCTATATAGCTCGGCGGCCTTGCGCTGTACGTCGCCTCCGAAATACTCTCCGGCGGCGAGCGCGCCGATGACCAGAATCGCGGTGTCGATGGACGATACCTCGCTCTGCCAGACGCGCTCGGTCGTGTTCATGTCTACAAAATGGTAGTAGAAGCCCTCGACGCGCTCCATCCCCAGCAGTGTGTCCAGCGTGCCGTTGGCGCGCTCGTACCCTTCTTCAAGCGTGATGTAACCTTTGTCCACGCCGACCGCGTAGGCTGTCAGGCCAAAGCCGACGGCGGCGATACTGGCGACGCCGGGCGCGCCCGGGTAGCGGTCGCGGATCAGCCCATAGCCGGGGCTGCTCGCGTCGGTGTTGGCCTGCTCCCAGAAGAAGGCGAACGAGCCGGCTGTCTCGTAGTCGATGACCTCCTCATTGGCGGCCTGTTCTGGGGCGGCGGCAACGGCCGGCGGAGATGCCGGAATCGTCCCCGCCGTGGCGTGGTCCTCTGGCGCCGAGCAACCGGTCAGGTGGAGCAACGCTATCAGGAGGAAGGCTGTGAGTTTATTGACCAGTAACACCTGACCTTTCTACAGATTCCACGAACCACTTTTGCAGCACAAAATAGATGATCAACAGAGGGAGGATGTTCAGAAAAGTACCGCTCAATTTAACTGCCTCATTCAAACGATCAAAGATATTGACAGTGCCCGGCGGGTACAGGTTTTCATAGGCCTGCACGAACTTGGACAACTGCATCGGGAGGGATTGAATCCCGCCTTCGAGAAAGATCACTGTCAGGTAGGTCTCGTTCCAGTACCAGACGGTGGAGAAGATGATGGAAATGATATAGGCCGGCACGGCGGCCGGCACGGCGATCCGTAGAAAAATAGTCAGGTCCGACGCGCCGTCGAGCCGCGCCGCTTCTTCCAGCACCTTGGGCAGCGACTGGAAGGTCTGGTAGAAGATCAGAATAAAGATGGCGCTCCGGAACCCCTGCCCACCCACCGCAGGCAGGATCAGCGAGTAGATGCTGCCCAGCAGCCCATAGCGCCGGTAGGTCAGCATCTGCGGGATGACCGTGTTCTGCGCCGGGATGATGAACGTCGCCAGCAGCAGGATCAGGATCAGGTTCTTGCCCGGGAAGCGATAGCGGGCCAACCCGTAGCCGACGACGGAGGCGACGACCGCCTGGATGAGCGACGGGACGACGCTGATCAGCAGCGACGACGCCAGCGTTTGCGGATAATTGAGCACCCGGAACGCTTTTTCGTAGTTGCCCGCGTACACTTCCGACGGGATCCACTGCACCATCGGGTTGAGCAGGTCGGTAGGGCTCTTCAGGCTGGTGACGAACATGAAGAGCAGCGGGTAGAGATAGACGAAGCCGATGGCGATGAGCACCATGTAGAGCAGCACGTTGGTCACGAGGCCGTAGCTGGTGCGGCTGCCAAAGAGGAAACTGCGTAGCTTTTCCCAGCGCACCCGGTTTTGGCTGCTGGTCAGCTCGGGCCTGATGCGGTTCAGCGGTATTGAGATTCTCATCCGTACTGCCCCTTCGCACGATACGTCAACAGGAAATAGACGATCCCCAGCAGCAGGATCAGGACAAAGAAGTAGAGGAAAGACATCGCGCTGGCGTAGCCAATGCCGCCGCCGACGGCGTAGGTCTGCCCGTAGATATACTTGATCACCTTGTTCTCCGAGAAGTGCGAGAGCGTGATGATCGTGTAAACAGCCACGAGAATGGTCGTCCCCGACAGCGAGGGCAGGGTGATCTTCCAGAACGCTTCCCAGGCCGAGGCGCCGTCAATGGACGCCGCTTCGTAGGTGCTGCTGTCGATCTTCTGCAGCCCGGAGAGGAAGATGAGGATCTGCACGCCGGAGAACCAGAGGATCAGGATGAACGAAGTCAGCAGGTAGTCGATGGGATTGCGCAGATAGACGGGCAGGTCGGCGATGAAAGAAGTCACGCTCTCCGGCAGCGTCAGTCCCGGCACCGACGTAGCCCCCTGCGCCACCAGCTCCTGGATGACCGGCCCGCTGGTGATCACCACCGGCAGGAAGAAGATCGTGCGGAAGATCCCCTTGAACTTCAGCTTGAGATTCAGAAACAGGGCGATGATCAGCGAAAAAATGACGATGATCGGCACGGAGACGAGTGTTTCGATGGCGTATTCGATGAGCAGGCTGGTGAAAGTGGGATCGGTGAACAGGGCGCGCGTGTAGTTGTTCCACTCCACGAAGCGCAGGTTGATGCCGGTCGCCGATACCGTCACCTGGTTCAGACTGTAATAAAGCGTCTGCCCCAGTGGCACGAGCGTAAAGATGAGAAAGCCGGCGATCCAGATGAGCACAAAGGAATAGCCGCCCAGCGCCTCTCTGGCCCGGTACGTCAGGCCCAACCGGCGCCGGCTCACACGTTGGGTCATGGCACAACCTCCCTGATAATCGCGTCCTGCGCTTCCACTGCCAGGTCGCCGCTGTAATACGGACTGCTGTTGTAGTTGACGACAATCTGCCGGCCGTTGGCGTAGGTGGTGGCAAAGACGCCCCGCGCGACGCGCTCGCGGGCGACGATGGGCTCCCCTTTGACCGGCGCCAGCAGGTTGTTCAGCCATTCATAGGTCTGTTCGATTTCATCTCCCCACTGTGCGTAAGAGGAAGTGTAAATCCACTCCGAGCGGGTACCCAGGATATTCGCCGTCGGCTCCTGGGTCAGGAAGTAGGAGAGGTAGACGCCAAAGTCGGCGTGGCGCAGCAGGTCGGCCCGCAGGCTAGAGGAGAAGTTCATCGCCGGGCCGTAGTAGGGAACGTAGCCCGCCAGCACGATCTGCAGGAACGGCACGACCTCCGTCGTATAGATGTAGCCGCTGTTGCTCACAGGAATGTCGTAGTAGGCGTCCATGTAGCCGTACATGTAGTCGTTGGGCTGGTAGAAGGCGAGGTGGCCCCCGGCGTCCTCCATCAGCGATTGGTAGCCCGCTATCGCGCCCTCACGGTTCAACCGTCTGCCGCTCCTGAAGTCGCTATACAGCGTGGAGCCGATGCCGTCGAGCGCCAGCCCTGCCTCCGTCTCGGCGAAAATGTCCTCGCTCAGCCCGCTGTAATAGTCGCTCAGGGCCTCCATATTCAGGTAGTAGTTTACCTTGTCGCGGTTGTAGCCCATCAGGTTGACGTTGGTGATCGCCATCGCCAGATCGCGGCGCGCCGAATAACCGCCTTCGTCCAACAGCGCCGCCTGCGGATCGAGATAGAGATGGAAGCGCCCCCCCGCCGCCTCGATCTCCTCGATCAGCGACCGCAATCCGGCCGTGTTGCCCAGCGAGCGGTCCAGCTTCAGTGTGCGCGGAAAGCTCGTCGAGGCGCCGCGAGGCTGCCAGCCATAGTAGACGACGTCGGGATTAGCAATCTCCAGGTCCCGCAGAATTGCCCCCATCTGCTCGAGCGTCGTCATGGGAATCGAGCGATACCAGAAGAGGATACGCTCCTTCTCCGCTCCCAGGAACTCCAGCCTGATGCCAATGTCGTCGCTCTCGTCCACTCTCCGGTCGAGCATCCCCTTGTCCAGCAGATAGGCCTGGTAGCTGCGGGCCATGCCCACGTAGTCGCTCTCGTCGCCGGTCAGCAGGCGGTAATGGACGACCACGTCGAAGGCGTTTGTCGTCGGCTGCAGCACCGTCACGCCCGCCCCGGCTCGGTTCGTCGCCTGGAAGTAGCTCTGGTTGTAGATGAAGGCGTTGTAGATGAAGTTGAACTGCGTCGTGACCCCCGCCGGGTGGCCCTGCACTTCGGCGTACGAGGCCCCTTTCTCGACCACGGCGATGAAGGCGTGTTCCTTTTCGCCGTGGACCATACCCGTGACCGGGATAGAGAGCTGGTAGGGTCGCTTCAGGAGCGGGTCGTAGGGCAGCGTGCCGATCATGCCCAGGTCGGCCCCATAGTAGCGCCCGTAGAACATGTTCCGCGCCTTGGTCGTGGCCGCCAGGTTAATCAGCGTTCCCGAGCCGTCGGGGATGAACATATAGCCCCGCACTGTGTCCGCCCGGGTCGCCCCAAAGAACGGGTAGAGGTGGAGCATGCCCAGCTTGTACTCTGGGTCAGCCTCCCGCAGGCGATCAAACGGCACCTCTACACGGACGCCGTCCGCCTCAAGCTGGACGACGACGCCCACGGTGATAGACGGGTCCGTAAAGGTGACTGACGCCTGGAAGCCCTGTTCGATCGGCTCAAACTCGAGGGTATGTTCAGCAGCCGTAATGGAATTTCGCTCGTTGTCCGCGCTCTGGTCGAGGTAGTTGATGCTGATCCCGCTTTGGGCAAAGGCGGTCCAGGTCCGGTTAAGGTTGTCTTCTTCCGTTACCTCGTCCAGGTTGGAGTGCCAGATGTAGCCGTTGCGCTTGTCCACGACCTTAAAGGCCAGCGTCTCTTGGCTCGCATAGAGTTGAAACTTCTCGTTTTCACCCACCAGTTCATAGCTCTCGGCCGGGATCTCCTGCGCGATAGGGGCCAGCGACGGTCCATCCTGCGCCGCGTGGAGAGCGCCCACGCCGAGCAGGAGGACGACGAGGATCAGGGCAACGATCAGCCGCGGTATCTTAAGCACGTAACCTCAGCTCCTGGGCAATCGCCGTGATAAAGTCAAATAGCTGGGTAAAGAGTACGTACAGGATGTAGCCCGTCAGCAGGAAGAGGGCCATCGTGAACAGCGTCACCAGCACGTTTTTGACTGTCTCCGAAAAGGAGTAGTTGTGGATCTCCTTGATCATGATGAAGAGCATGATGGCGATCCACACCCACATCAGGTTCAGGGTGAAGGAGTAGATGAAGACCTCGTTCTCGGTCAGCACGTTGGAGAGCAGGGCGACCGGCAGGGCAATCAGAATGTAGGGAAAGAGGCTGTAGGCCGTGCCGATGACCACGTGCCGCACGCGCCCCTCGCCGTCGCTGATGGTCGAGACGAGATAGTTGGCGGCGTTCCACAGGAACAGCAGCCCAACCGTGGTGACGATGGCGTTCTCCACGTTAATGTCGGCGGGCGAGGCATACGGGCTGAAGATGAAGCCGGTCACGTAGAGCGACAGCACGCGAATGACGACGACGGCAAGGTAAATCAGAAAGGCAAAGAGCAGGCTGCCCCTCTTGTTCTTCTTGATGTAATAGAAGCTGTCCGCCGGCTTCTTGATAAAGCGGAACATGAAGCGGAGATCGTCAACCAGCTTGATCTCCTTCAGCCTCTCCAGCCGGGTGCGGAGCGGATCGCTCCAGTGGTAGCGACGGTCGACGCGTGTGGCTACCTGCGAGACGAGCGCGAGGCCGACCATTGCCATCAGCGCCTGGCTCAGCCGGCGCTGCAAGACCTGGTTGCGCAGCTCCCAGAACGCCTGCGAATAGCCTTCACGGTCTTCGGCATAGCGATAGTTCTCCAGCGCCTTCTCGTAGTCGAACTCCTTAAAGTAAGCGTCGGCAATCGCCTGGTAGGCCATGATGAAGGAGCCGTTGAAGTCGAGGACGTCCTCAAAATAGGGCTTCGCTTCCTGATAATAGCCGCCCATATAGAGGCGCACGCCCTCATGCACCTGGCGGGCGAACGCCGTCGTCTCGTAAAGGACCAGGCCGTTCTTGTCCTTGTCCAGGACGATGATCTGCTCGCCGCGCCGGGCGATGGCTGTGGGGTTGCGCAGCGTGCCCAGCCGCTGGTTCCCCGTGTCCTGCGCGCCAAAGACAAAAAGCAGCGTGCCGTTCAGGTCATATTCGAAGATCCCATCAGGAGCGACCGCCAGAACGACGCCAGTCTCGCTCACGTCGATGTCCCGGAAGGCCGTCGAGCCCCACGTGTCCGGGTAAATATTCTTGCCCGAAATAGTGAAGCGCCGGATGGCCTTCTCGGGCGAAGTGCCGGCGGTAATCGTAAAGACGAGCGACTGGTGATCGATGGTCAGGTTAGAGGGACTCGCCGCCTCGTTGCGGATGAACTGCGCCAGCTGCTCGTCGGTCAGGAACAGGCGCTGCAGGATCATCTTCAGCGACATCGAGGCCGAGTTCGCCCCAAAGTAGCCGATGAAGTTACCCATCGTGTTCATCTGCACGATGCCGTTGACCGACCCTTCGCTGATGATGTACAGATTCTCGCGCGCATCGACCGCAATCTTGCGCGGCAGAAACTCCCGGTTGCGGCCAAACAGCGGCTCCGTCGGCCGGCCAAACTGGTTGATGATCTCGCCGTCTGCGCCGATGATGACGATCTGCGCCAGCCCCGCGTCGGCCACGTAGATCACGCCCTCGTCGTCCACGAAGATGCCCGTCGGGTTGTCCAGCACCTCCTCGCCATACGACTGGACCACTTCATAGTTGTTGTCCAGCCGGACAATGCGCTCGTTGCCCGCGTCGGCCACGTAGATCACGCCCTCTTTGGTGACGAACATATCCTCGGGCCCGGACACCGGCAGGTCTACCTCGTTCAGCGGCGTGTAGGCGTCCTGGGTCATGACGAGCAATCCCTTGGGGCCGAGCGCCCACGTCGTATAGGGCGTGTCGGCCCGCGCCGGGACCGCCGTCAGGGCCAGGAGCGCCAGCAATAAACCGGTCCAGATTAGCCGTTTCATCGTTCGCGACCTCCTTATTTGAGGCCAGAGTGCGACATGGTGCTCATCACCTGGCTTTGCAGCAGAATGAAGATGAGCAGGTTGGGCAGGAACATGATCAGCGTCGCCGCCGCAGCCATGCCCTGTCCGGCGACGGCGTTCGCGCCCGCCGTCGTCGTCGTCAGCGTCGAGAGATAAAAGGCAAAGGTCTTCAGGCTTTCGCTGTTGATGTACAGTGTGGAAATCTCCGCGTTGTTCCAGGTCGCCTGGAACGTCAGGATCGCGATGGTGGCGATGGCCGGCCGGATCATTGGCAGGATGATGAACCAGTAGATCCAGACGTCGTTAGCGCCGTCGATGCGCGCCGCTTCCACCACCTCGTCGGGAATGCCGTCGATAAACTGCTTGATCAGAAAGAGGCCCACCGGTAGGGCGAGGCCGGGCAGAATGTGCACCAGGAAGGTGTCGATCAGGTTCAGCCGCTCGATAATCAGGAAGCGCGGGATCATCACGGCGATGGGCACAAACATCAGCGCCACGGTGTTGATGGCAAAGAGCGTCGTCTTCAGCTTGAAGCGCTTCTTGGAGAGGGCGTAGGCCGCCGTCGTCGAGACGATGGTCGAAGCGACGATGGTCACCGCCGTGATGACGATGCTGTTAAACAGATAGCGGCTGACCGGCACGCCGGAGTTGGACATCCGCGAAAAAAGGTCGGTGAAGTTCTTGAACGTCGGACTGGTGACGAAGAAGCGGGGCGGATAGGCAAACAGCTCGTCCGGCGGCTTGAAGGCGTGCGAGAAGACGAAGATGATCGGCAGGAGCATGAGCACGATCAGCGGCAGCAGGATGATGTAGAACTTGATCTGGCTCGTGTGGAAGCCCTTGGGATTGATCCCGGCGTTGCGGATATTGGCGAACCGGCTGTGCGAGCGCCTGCGTCTGCGCGTTATCGTAGCCACGGCTTAACTCCCGAACAATCTATTGGCGACTCTGGCGAAAAAGAGCACCATCAACAACAACACGACGGATACGGCGGCAGCGTAGCCCATCTCGTAGCGCAGAAAGCCAAAGTCCTCGATGTGATTGACGATGAGCTGGCCCGCGTATTGCGGCGTCGGGTTGCCGCCGGAAAGGGTAACGCCAATCGCCCCGGCCTGGAACGTGCCCACGATCGCCATCACGGCGCCAAACAACATCTGCGGCTTCATCGACGGAATAGTGATGTGGACGATCTCCTGGAAGCGGTTGCTGATGCCGTCCAGCGCACCCACTTCGTACAGCTCCGGGTTAATCTCCAGAATCCCCGCGAGCATCGCCAGGAAGCCGATCCCCATGCTGCTCCACAGGGTGACGACGATCATGATCGTCATCAGGTAGTCAGGCGATTGCAGCCATTGAATAGGCTCCTGGATGATGTTCAACCCCATCAGGAAGCTGTTCAGGTAGCCATTCTGGTCGCCGCTGAACAGCGTCTTCCAGACCACAGCCATCGCCACGCCAGTGGTCATCGACGGCGAGTAGAGGATCAGCGCGAGCACCGTGCGCGGCTTCTTGGGCAGCTGGGCCAGAATCCACGCCAGCATAAAAGCCAGAACGTAACCGCCCGGCCCGACCAGCACGGCAAACTTGATCGTGTTGGGCAGCACGTAGCGCATGAAGATGTCGTCCTGGGTGAGCAGGACGATGTAGTTACGCAGCCCGTTAAATGTCGGCGGCTGGATCGTGTCGAAGAAGGTGAACGAGAGGCCGATGGCGACCACGACGGGCACGACGATAAAGACGATAAACAACACGGCGTACATCGAGAGAAAGGCGTAGGCGCTGCCTTCGCGGTTCAGCCATTGCCTGAGGCGGGGGAAGGGGCGCGGCTCGCCGACCTCGTCTCGCTCCACCGGCCTGACCCGGCGCAGCTCGGCCTGGGCCTGAGCGCCGGTCGCCGCCGGGAATATCTGTGGCGATTCCTGTTCTACCATCGGCTCAACTCCCTTTCTCCATCCAGCCCTCAATCGTCTCTATCGTCGGAATCGAAAACTCTTTGACGATCCGGCCGTCCTGCATATAGCCAAACTCTTCCATCTTGCGGGCGATCTCCCGGTTGACGGTGACGACACTTGCGTCAATGGCGACGCGCGGGTTCACCCCGTCGAAGACAATCCGGTTCCAGGCGTTACTCAGCTCCCGCTCCTGCATATAGCTGCCCGGCAGCTTCAGCGGCTCCTGCAGCCACTCCCATTGTTCCAGGATCACTTCCTTATGGTTGTCAGGAATCGGCGAAAAGGCGAACGCTTCCACGTTAGCCGAGTTCCACAAATACTCCATCCCGTAATTGAGGATGAGCTGTTGCTGGAAATCGACCTGCGTATCGGTAGACATCCACCACTTCATAAACTCCCATGCCTCTTCCGGCTGGTCCGTCTTCTCGAACATGATGCTGGCCTGTGCCGAGCCAGTCGCATAGCGCAGCTCGCGCCCATCGTCCAGCACGGTCGCCGGGTAGAGGGCCAGCTCCCACAGGCCGTTCAGCTCCGGCGCCGCCGTCAACAGCTGCAGATAGGTCGTGAAGTTAGAAATGCCGATCGGCAGGCTGCCGTAGCGGAAGCTATCGTAGAAGTTGGCTGTCTGCAGCGGCATGCCATAGATCGTGAAGCTCTCGGCCATAAACTGGATCGCCTCGATGGCCTCGTCGCTGCCCATGCCCGTAGCAAAGCCGTTTTCGGCATACAGATCGGCCCCATGATTGAAGAGATACGGCGCCGTGAGCAGGTAGCCCTTCGTGCCGCTGCCGCTGGACAGGGCCGTATTGAAGTTCATGCCGAAGCGCTGCAGCTCCGGCAAAATCTCGATCACCTCGTCCCACGTATCCGGCACCGGGATGCCCAGCGAGTTCAGAATGTCACGCCGGTAGAACGTCACCCAGAAATCCTGCGTCTCGGGGATCGCATAGACTGACTCGTTGATGACGTAGCTCAGCAGGCTGCCCGGCTCGTAGATGGTGATGAAGGAGTCGAAGTCGTCGAACTGCCGCAGGTCTTTGAGCGCGTTGCGGATCGCCAGCTCGTAAGGCACGTTCGTGCTCACGCCCAGGGCCACGTCGGGCTGGATGCCGGCAGCGTTCGCCAGCACCAGCTTGTTCTCGTCCGGCATAATCGAGAACTTCACGCTGATGCCCGTCTCGCCGGTAAAAGTTTCGTCCGCCAGTAGCTGCAGCAGATCCACGTACTGGCGCGGGCGATTGACCCACACCTCCAGCTCGCCCGCCTCCGCGCCAATCGACTGGTAGGGATCGGGCCGGAAAGAGAGGAAGAAGCGCTTGATGCCTTCCCAGAGGGAGGTGAGCGCGCTCGCACCCGTCTCTTCGGGCTGTACGTCGGGCGAGTGAATGTAAATCTTGTCCAGCGTCAGCGGCTGGCTCTGTAGCTGTGGCAGCAGGTCGCCGAGAAGCTGCGCCGCCGAGCCGGTGCCCTCGGAGAAGCGGTTCATGCGCGCCGGAATCTCGTTCGGGTCCTGGGCCAGCGTGGTGATGTTGTCGATCGCCATCTGGTAGGTCAGGATCTCCTGCGAGCCGCCGCTGCCCTGAATGGTGCGCAAAATATCCAGGTCTTCCTGCAGATCGGCCGCAATCGCCAGCAGCTGTTCCTCAATGTCCGGTATGTAGTCCGAGATGACCCACTCCTTGAACGGATCGATCTGATTGCCGGTCAGCCGCTTGATCTCCAGGGATAGCTCGTTAATGTCGAGCAGCACGTTTGTGACCTTCTCGATAGCCGAGCGGTAGGGCGAGATCGTCGCCTCCAGGCCCAGGACGTTGACCCCTTCCTCCAGATAGACCTTGTAGGGACCCTCTTCGTCGCCGAGAGTGATGTTCGACCAGGAGGTCGAATAATAAAAAGGCGTCTCGTTCAGCTCGGAGAAGAGGACTTCGTCGTTGATCGTGATCCGGCGGAAAACGGTGAAGTTGTTCTTGACATCCTGCAGGGCGCGCAGGGTGATCAGGTACATGCCCGATTCGGGCACGGTGAACTCGTAATAGACCGTGCTGCCGGTGAGGTCCCAGTTCTCGCCGCCGAGCGTGTTCAGGAGCAGGCGGGAGGTATCGTAGGGGGTGACGTCCAGGCTGCGGCTGTTGATCGGCCGGATTGCGGTGTCGTTCTTGTACGACGGGCGCTCGGCTTCCATCTCGATGAGCACGCCGCTCGTGTCCGCCGCCTGATGTTCCGCCAGATATTCCTCGTAGCCTGGCAGCGGCGCGAACGGCTCCACGTAGATGCTGCCCAGCAACAGCGTCTGCTCGTTCAGCTCAAACTCAAAGCGGTGCTCGCCGGCCTCCAGCTCGATCTGCAGCGGGTAGGGCAGGCTCAGGTTGGCATCGCGCAACGGCACGTTGCTCCAGCGCACGAGCTGCTGCTGGCGGATCAACGCCTCGTGCCCGTAGCGGTCGGTCGGGAAATCCTCCCGGCTGTTCTCGTAAAAGATCGGGAAGACAATGCGCTGCGTGTCAGCCGACGGGTAGTCGCCGTCGATGAGCAGCTGCCCCTCCGGGCGGGTGAGAAAGGACTCCGGCGCGGCGGCGTCGAAGGAAACCGTATACAGCCCTGCCTCTTCGATAGTCACGTCAAAGGCGATCCGGTCGCCCGGCTGCAGATAGACGCTGCCCTTCTCGTAGAGGGCCGCCGCTTCGTGGTCGCTGAGCCGCAGCCCATACGCCTCGGCGCGAATCTCCACGGGGGAGCCGGATACGACCTGCCCGGCCGGCACAGCCAGCGGCGCAGGCCGGCCACTGGCCGTCGCATCCTGCCCGGTCGGCGGCCGGTAGGCACCCACGAGGAGAACCATCCCCAGCAGCCCAATCAGTCGCGTGATTTTCGGCGCCATTCTTTACCCTCGGCGTTAGGCTGGCCTCTTATTCCTCGGCGTGAGAGACCAGGTACGGTTCGGCCGGCTGCACAGATACCGGCGCCCCGCCCTCAACGCCCTCGTACCGTTCTTCAATGCCGCCCGGCAGGTACAGGCTCGTCTGGTAGATCTTGGGATGATCGGTCGCCACCATCGCCCCGTACCAGGCGTCTCTATCCGACATTTTCTTGACCATCACGTTGAAGAAGAAGTTCACGATAAAACGTGGATCTCGCCGCCGGGATGGACGCGAGATCCGATGTAAGCATTGATGCGCCCATTCTGCGTAAAGGCCCGGCCTATCGCCGCGCTGCCGCCTCCGCAGGAAGTGGCGATGACCGTGCAGCCCGGCAGATCCACGACCGGCTCGATGGCCTCGGCCGGCAGGTATTCGCCGCGCAGCATCAAGGTGTCGATGAAATCGGCGTAGCGGTCCAGCCAGAATCCCTCCGCTACGTCCCCGTGCCCGGCGATCAACAGGTAACGGGCGCCGTCTCGCCCTGGCCCAACACCTTGAGGAAATCCCCCGGCGTGCCAATCCAGTGGATGGTCACCACGCCGCCGAGCATTTCGATCAGGGCGCGCATTGCCTGTGCCTCGTAGCCGTTGGGCAGCGCCACGATGTTGACCGGCAGGCGAGGCGTGTAGAATTGAGCTTCAATGACCGGGCTCATTAGCCGTCACTCCGATCTTGTGAAGGAGGGCGCTGCACCGGCAGCGCCCTCCTTCCCGTCATGATTACGCTTACTGGTTCATCTGCGTAGTGGCGTCGCTCAGGATCTGGTTGGCAAACGTCTCTAGCTGCGCAGAGTAGTCCTCAAACTTGTACATGCCCTCGTTGGCGTTGGCGAACATGTAGGCCATGTTCACGTCCATCTGGTCGCCAATGTTGATGCCCGGTTTGCCCTCCCAGCGGGCGTTGATGTAGCCGGGGATCACTTTGGCCAGGGATTCGACCAGGCTGTTGTCGAGGTTGTCCAGGGCGGCGTGAATACCCGGCACGTCGACAAACTCCTTGTATATGGTCAGAGATTCGTCGTCAACCGAGACGGGCATCTTCGGAGCCGTGCCCATCTCGCGGGCAATTTCCACCTCAGTGACATAGGCTTCTGGCGAGTAGGTCATCCATCTGGCGAAGGCGAACGCCTCTTCCGGGTTGGCTGCCGTCGCCGAGACGACGATCACGTCGGCGACCATCGCCTGGTTGCCGCCGGGAATACCCACGAAGTCCCAGTTAAAGTTAGCGCCCGACACGATGCCGGGCACCGCCCAGGAGCCGTCCCAGCGCATGCCGACTTCCTCGTTGAGGAACAGCTCCCAGGGCCCCGTGGATTGGAAGTTGGCCAGTTGCTCCTCGGTCTGACCCTGCCAGGTGTACTGCTTCATCTCGCCGGCGAAAGCGATGCCCTCCTTGAAGGGAGCCGAGTTGTAATTCATCTTTTCGCCGTCGTAGCTGAACCACTTCAGGTTGGGGTCCTGCGTGTTAGGATACCAGCCTATCATGAACTCGTACTCGTCCAGGCCCAGCACGCCCTGGGACGGGTTGTGCAGCGAAGTGACGGCATCCTCGAACTCCTCCACGGTAAAGCCGTAGGCGGGCGCGTCGAGGTTCGCTTCCTCGTAAAGGTCCTGATTGACGAAGTAGCCCATAACGAACTGCGCGGCGGGCAGGCCGAGGACGCGACCGCCATAGGTGACGGTGTCCACCAGCGCCTCGGGGACGTTAGCCCACGCCGGGTCGTCCTGTACATACTCCGTCAGGTCGGCGAGCCAGCCGTTCTGCACGTAGAGCGGCACGTTGTTTGCCATGAACACGTCGGGCAGCTCGCCCTTCGCCGCGTACGAGGTCAGCACCGCTTCCCAGCCGCCTTCGGCCGACATATCCACGAACTCCACGCTCACGTGCGGGTTGGCGTCGATGTAGGCCTGGACCATGCGCCGCTGCAGGTTGTTCTCCTCCTCGGTGCCCAGGTTCCAGTTGGCGTAGCGCAGGGTAACCTCCGCGCCGGGGTCGCCAACTGTTTCTTCTTCAGCCGGCTCCTCGGCTGGTTCTTCGGCCATCTCCTCGGCGGGCTCTTCGGCCACGTCCGTCGTATTCGTCTCCTCGGCCGGCGCATTGGCCGGTGGCTCGTTGGTGCCGCCGCAGGCCACGAGCAGGGCCATAAGCGCCACCATCACCAACAGGTAAAACAATCTCGAATGGCTCTTCATCCTTCTAAACTCCTTATGCTTTTGCCGATACACCATCTCGGGCGGCTCCTTGTGGGACTGCCGCCACCCCTATACCGGCCGGTCGGCCCTTCAGTCATCTCCTGTCACGTTCAACCCATAATGATCTCCACCTGATGTGTCTTGCCATCGCCAAACGCCGGGAGCAGATTGCCGTCCAGCGGCTGGCCGTCTACCGTCGCCGAGCGCACGCCCCGGCTGACCCCGTCCGGATTCCGCACGTCGATCTCGTAGACGGCGTTGCGGAACCGCCGGGTGATCCGGTAGCCGGGCCACTCCGCTGGGATCGACGGATCGACCAGCAGCCCGTCCTCCTGCGGCCTGATGCCCAGAATCCAATGGGTGGCGACGCGGTGCAGCCACTGCGACGACCCGGTGTACCATGTCCAGCCGGCCCGCCCGTAATATTCCGAAAGCGGCCCGTCGATGTTGCCCGGCGTCACGTACGGCTCGGCCCAGTACCTCTCAATATCCGCGCTGCGGTTGGGCGGGCAGATCCGCCGGTAGGCTTCGTAGGCCAGCTCCGGCTGCCCCACGAGGGTGTAGGCCCAGACCGACCAAGTGGCGGCGTGGGTGTAGACGCCGCCGTTTTCGCGCAGCCCCGGCGCGTAGCGGGTAACGTAGCCAATATCGGGCCGGGGCCTGGTGAACGCCGGATAGTTCAACAGCGTGCCGTAATCTTTTAGCAAATGGCGCGTCACAGAGGCCATCGCCGTCTGCGCCCGCTCCTCGTCGGTGATGCCGCTGATCACGGCCCAGATGTTGGGCATCAGGAAAATCTTCCCTTCTTCGTTTTCCGCCGAGCCGAGCAGAAGCCCTGCGTCGGTCGTCGCCTGCAGATACCAGTCGCCGTCCCATCCGTAGCGGTTCACCGCTTCCCGCAGGCTCTCGCGGACGACCTCACAGCGCCGGGCAAACGCCTCGTCGCCTCGCCGCCGCGCCAGGGGGATGAAGCTGCCGAGGATCATGTACAAAAACTCACCGACCCAGAAGCTCTCTCCCTTCAACAGGGTGCCCACCGCGCTCAGCCCGTCGTTCCAGTCGTGATCGCCCATCAGCGGAACGCCGCGCGGCGAAAAGCGGGAGAAAGAACGCTCGATGGCCCGTTTGCAGTGGTTGTACAGCGGCTCCTCCGGCCCGTTCAGGTAGGGAATCCGCTCGTCGAGAACGCCATAATCAGCCGTCTCTTTGAGGTAGGCGTCGAGAATAAACGGCAGCCAGAGCAGATCGTCGGAGCAGTTGGTGCGCGGCCCGCCGCCGCGAATCGTGAACCACCAGTGGAGCACGTCGCCTTCGACGAACTGCTGCGCGGCGTGCATCAGAAGCTGTTTCCGGGCGTACTCCGGCTCGCTGACCAGGAATATCTGACTGTCCTGGAGTTGGTCGCGGTAGCCATAGCCGGCCGAGACCTGGTAGAACGCCGATTTGCCCCACAGCCGGCAGGATATCGACTGGTATTTGAGCCAGACGTTGGTCATAAAATTGAGCGCTTCGTCGGGCGTCTCCACCTTTTCCGTGTCAATGAAGCGCGACCAGAAGGCGTGTACGTCCTCCAGCGCGGCGGCGCTCTGCTCCACGCCGGTGTAGCGACTGGCCAGCTCAGCCGCGTCTTCCTTACCGTCCTCGGCGGCGCCCAGCGTAAAGACGATGGTCCGGGACTCTCCCGGCGCCAGCTCAACCGCGACCTGCAGCGCGGCAATGGGGTCGCCGAAGCGCCCGCAACGCCCTGCCAGCCGCTCGTCGCGCATCGCCTGCGGTCGGTCGTCGTTGTTGTAGAGGCCGAAGAAGCTCTCTTTGTCACAGTCGAAGGAGCGCAGCGGCTCGCTCGTCGCCATGAACGCCGTGTAAGGCCAGTCCACGTTGTTGTGCCGCCCTTCTTCGTCCGGGAAGCCCCACAGACATTTGCGGGCGTAGACGGCGCCCCGCTCCACGTCGGCCCGGGTCTCGACGAACAGCTTGTGGAACTCCCGGTGCTCGTCGGGCGCGAAGCCCAGCCCCCATTCGGCGTAACTGGTGACGTCCAGCATGCGGGCTTCTTCGCCGCCGTTTTTTAGCTCCAGCCGGTAGACTTCCACCGGGTCTTCGGGCGTAACAAAGACGGTCAGCCGGCTCGTTATCCCCTCGATTTCCTGGCTGAAGACGGAATAACCGATGCCGTGGACGGCGGAAAACGATTGGAAGGGGTGCATGACCGGCTTGTAGGTAGCCGACCAGAAAACGTTCCTTTGGCGGTCGCGGATGTAGAAGTATTTGCCCCAGTTATCTTTGATCAGGTCCTGAAAGGAACGGGTGATCCGGTTCTGCCCCGCGTTGCCGCGCCAGCTATAGCCGGAGCCGTTCTGCGAGACCATCAGGCCATAGTCGCCGTTGCTGATGATGTTGCCCCAGGGGCGGGGCGTGCAGGGGGTCGTGACAACGTACTCGCGTCCGTTGTCGGAGAAATAGCCGTAGGCGCTGGCGAATTTCCGGTCCATCGCTCGCTCCAGACAATGGGAGGCTGCTCAATCGCTGCGGTCCGGACAACCCTGCACCCTCGCAAGGGTGGGCGCACCGCCGTCAGGCCGCGCTGCTCTGCGCGCTGTCTGGTAATTGGTTGATTTAGAGAGGTGTTCGCTTGGTCGGGCCGCAAGTGAAACGTTTCACCTCCTGGCCTAAAAAAACGGAAACTCGGAGAGTTGCCGGTTTCTGACCCTGAAAATAGCAAAATACCTAAGAAAAAGATAAGCTTTCTGTACACATTTGTCAAGGATCAAATTAAACGGCTGCCCGTGGAGGGCGGGCTTCCAGCCCGGCCCCGTGATATAGTTGCAGCCCTGAGAATCGGTTCCACATGAGGCCTACTAGGAGGCCAGACCGGTTGCTACAGACCTCAATTACGCCCAAAAAGGAGTGCTCTGAACATGAAACGAGCGTGGTGGAAAGAGAGCGTCGTCTACCAGATTTATCCGCGTAGCTTCGCCGACAGCAACGGCGACGGCATCGGCGACCTGCAGGGCATTATTCAGAAGCTCGACTACCTGCAGGAGCTGGGTATCGACGTCGTCTGGCTCTCCCCCGTCTACAAATCCCCCAACGACGACAACGGCTACGATATCAGCGACTACCGGGCCATCATGGACGAATTTGGGACGATGGCCGACTGGGAGGCGCTGCGCGACGGGCTGCACCGGCGCGGCATCAAGCTAATGATGGACCTCGTCGTCAACCACACCTCAGACGAGCACCCCTGGTTTGTGGAGTCGCGCAAATCCAAAGACAACCCTTACCGTGATTTCTACATCTGGCGACCCGGCAAAGACGGCCGTGAGCCCAACAACTGGCGCTCCTACTTCAGCGGCCCGGCGTGGGAATATGACGAGGCCACCGGCGAATATTACCTGCACCTCTTCTCGAAGAAGCAGCCTGACTTGAACTGGGAGAACCCCCGCGTGCGCGCTGCCATCTACGACATGATGCACTGGTGGCTGCAGAAGGGTGTCGACGGCTTCCGCATGGACGTCATCAACATGCTTTCCAAGGTGCCCGGACTGCCGGACGCGCCGCCGGTGACGGGCGAGCGCTACGAGTTCGGCGGCCAATACTTCATCCACGGCCCGCGCCTCGAAGAGTTCCTGCAGGAGATGAAGCGCGAGGTGCTCTCCGCCTACGACCTGATCACCGTCGGCGAGACGCCTAACGTGCTGACGGCCCAGGCCGCTACGCTTACCCACGAGGAAACAGGGTCGCTCAACATGGTCTTCCAGTTCGAGCACATGGACCTCGACGTGGAGCCGGGCAGCCCCTCTAAGTGGTTCTACAGGCCGGCGCCGCTGGCCGATCTGAAGCGCGTCATGACCCGCTGGCAGAACGACCTTGCCGGTATGGGATGGAACAGTCTTTACCTGTCCAACCATGACACGCCGCGGGCCGTCTCGCGCTTCGGCGATGACGGGCGCTACCGGGTGGAATCGGCCAAGATGCTGGCGACCTTCGTCCACATGCTGCAGGGCACGCCCTACATCTACCAGGGCGAAGAGATCGGCATGACCAACGTGCGCTTTCCCTCCATTGACGACTACCGGGACATCGAGACGCTGAACATGTACCGCGACTACGTCGAAGAGCGGGGCATGGCGCCGGAGCGCGTGATGGAGATGATCTACGCCAGGAGCCGCGACAACGCGCGCACCCCGATGCAGTGGGACGACAGCCCCAATGCCGGCTTCACCACCGGCACGCCGTGGATCAAAGTCAACCCCAACTACACTACCATCAACGTGGCCGAGGCCCGCCGCGATCCCGACTCCATCTTCGCCTATTACCAGCGGCTGATCCGCCTGCGCAAAACGCATCCGATTATCGTCTATGGCAGCTACGAGCTGATTGACGACGGCGACGAGCGCATCTACGCCTTCACGCGCACCCTCGACAGGCAGCGCCTGCTCGTCATCCTCAACTTCAGTGCGGATACGACTGCCTTCAGCGCCCCCTCCGGCCCCTCCCTGGACAACGCCCGTCTTCTCATCGCCAACTACCCGGCCGAGGCGGGCGAAAGCCCCGGCCGGCTGCTCCTCCGGCCCTATGAAGCGCGCGTCTATCTGCTGGATGAAACCGGCGCTGCTCCGTAGGCCGGGTTTCCAGCCCGGCGTCTGCCCGACCGGAAGCTCGGAAAGCGCGGCACGCGACACAGGAGACCACAGATGACCCTTTCCCACGACAAAATCAGGCCGGGCGCGCAGGGAGCGGGCGTCTCAACCGGAGCCGGCGCCCTCAACTACCTGCTCTTCCTGCCCGAAAGCTATGGTCAGGAGCCGGACAGGAAGTGGCCCCTGATCCTCTATCTGCACGGCCTGGGCGAAATCGGCTCAGAAATTGACACGGTTAAACGGACGGGCCTGCCGGCCCTGCTGGAGCGGCGCCCCGATTTTCCGTTCATCACCCTCTCGCCCCAATGCCCCGACGACAAACGGTGGCCTCCCCGGCTGGAGGCCGTCGATGCGCTGCTGGAGGAGATTATCCACAACTACGATGTAGACGACCGTCGCGTCTACCTGACGGGCAACAGCATGGGTGGGGAAGGCGCCTGGACGCTCGCCGCTCATTATCCCCGGCGCTTCGCCGCGGTTGCCCCCATTTGCGGCTGGGCCCCGGCCGAGCTGGCCTGCGACCTGAAGGATCTGCCGATCTGGGCCTTTCACGGCGAGGCCGACGAGGCCATTCCTCTGCGGGCGAGCCAGTTGATGGTCGAAGCGGTCCAGGCCTGCGGCGGGCAGGCGCGGCTCACGATTTATCCGGGCGTCGGCCACGACTCCTGGACGCCGACCTATGCCGATCCGGCGCTCTATGCCTGGTTCCTGGAGCACACGCGACCGCACCCGGCGCCCTGACCGAGCTTCGGACCTATGCGCCAATCCCGCGGGCCATCGCCGTCGCGACGAACACCATCGCCACGACCAGCACCGCCTGCACCACGCTGATGGCGGCGAACGTGCCGGCGTGCCGGGTATCGACCTCGCCGCGAGACCGCTGCCTGCGCCAGCGGATCAGCGTCGTCATCGGCCAGATTTCCAGCAGGAGGATCAGCCCGAGCAAGCCCATCTTCAGCCAGAAGGCGCTGTTGCCCAGGTAGTAGGCGCTGCCCTTTTCCAGCCCGCCGAATGCCCGCGCCAGCCCCGTCGAAATCCACAGCAGGGCCGCGATGCCCCAGAAAGCATCGGCAACCAGCGCCCGCCGCAGCGCGTCTTCGTCAGGCAGCCTTCTCAGGGCGCGACTTCGCGTCCAGATAGCGCCGAGGCCAATCCCTAATGCCAGTAGATGGAGCGCAGCCACAATCCAGCTGATTACCATGTCGAGTCTTCTTACACCCCGCTGCTAAAATCGGCGCCGCGAGCGACCATCCTCAATATCCGATCGTGCGTAGACCGGCCACTGCTTCGCGTCAGCCGCCAAACCGTATCGGCTCGCTCAGATTCTTCAACGTTCTGATGGCGCTCAGCACAGCCAGATAACTGGTACGCGGGTTGTCGGGCGACGGGTGCAGATGTAGCTCGATCGTGAACGCCCCGAGACGGCCGCGAGCCTCCACGCGGTGGCTATTCCCCGTAGCCTCTGGATCGGCCACGATTCGCACCCGTGTTCGCTCTACGCCGGCGCCCGCCAGACTGAGCGCCGCAGCCACGTTGACGTTCTTGGGAAAAAGGCGCACGGCCTCTATCGCGGGACCATCGTAAATACAGGTTGGCTCCGTAATGGTCGTCAGATCCACGTCCTGCTCCATACTCGCACGCTCCAGCGCGTGAGGTGGCTTCGTCGTCGTCAGGACAACCTCGTCCAATTCGTCGATAGCGCCGGCCGAGAGTGCGTCCAGCCCGCCAATCGCCCCCGACGGCAGGTAAACGCAGCGCCCGTGCTCGCGGGCCAGGTCGCGCATCTGTTGCAGAAAACTCTCGTCGGCAAAAGCCCCCACACTCATCGGCATGAGGTCCTTTCCCGCGACAAGCACCAGCACCTGCGGCGCAATCTCCCTGCACACAGCCTGCGAGGCAGCCTCCACGACAAGCGTTATATCCTGGGCCAGAAATGCGTGGACGTCGGTCGTATAAAGCGGCTCTCTGGCCTCCCTGTGCTGGCTACTTAACTCATCCGACGTCATTTCCGTCCAGGATTCCAAAGTGCCACGCCAACCCATTTGGGCTGCCATGCTGCGCGATCCTGTAATACGATGCGGCCATGGCTATTCACATCGTCATCCTCTGGGCCTTACTTGGCAGCAGGCTGAATCAGACCCTCAAACACTGGACCAAACCGACGACGGCCTCGTTCGCGGTCGGAATCCTAGCCGACATGGCACGCAGTCGTTCGGATCTGGTCGCCAAGAACGCAATGCTTCGTCAGCAACTGATCGTCCTCCGGCGGCAGGTCAAACGGCCGAAACTAACGAATGGTGACCGGATTCGTCTCGTCTTGTTGGCTCATTTCACCCGATACTGGCAGAACACGCTGCACATCGTCCAGCCGGACACTCTTCTTCGCTGGCATCGGGACCTATTCCGCTTGTACTGGCGACGCAAATCGCGAAAAGGGAAGCCGGAGCCGCGTATCCCCCAGGAAACCATCGACCTCATCAAAGAAATGGCGGCTGAGAATCGCTTGTGGGGCGCAGAGCGCATTCGCGGCGAACTCCTGAAGTTGGGCGTCAAAATCAGCAAACGGACGGTACAGCGATACCTGCCGAAGCGCGGCAGAAATTCTTGTCAGACCTGGGCCACCTTCCTCAGGCATCACACTGCCGGCATCTGGGCGTGCGATTTCACTGTCATCCACGACCTGCTATTTCGGCCGCTCTACATCTTTCTCATCATCGAACTGAAAACGAGGCGCATTGGCCACGCAGCTGTGACCCGCTCACCTACTGACAACTGGGCGGCGCAACAGCTAAGGGAAGCGACTCCTTGGGACATGGGGCCGAGATACCTGATTCGCGACCGGGACAAGAAGTACGGGTTTCTGTTTTCAGCCGTCGCCAGGAGCGCGGGCATCAGAGAGTTGAAGACGCCTGTTCAGTCTCCACGTGCCAATGCTGTCTGTGAGCGCCTTATCGGAAGCTTGAAGCGAGAGTGCGTCGATCACATGCTCATTCTGAACCGACAGCAGCTACAGCGGACGGTGAAGGAGTACGTCGGCTTCTATAATCACCTTCGACCGCATCAAGGGCTCCGGCAGCATATTCCAGACCCGGTCGAGCCCACTTTTCAACCGGTGGCGGACGGAGATGCCACGAAGATTACATCTACGGCCATTCTCGGTGGCCTTCACCACTCGTACTCTCGCGCCCCTAATCTGCACTGATTGTCCGGGCATCGGAAACAAGAGAGATAGGCTCCCAGGTAGTTGCGGATGGCCGGCGATCGCTTTCTCTGTTGGTCCATTCCGGCGTCCTGGTTGTTACATCGGTTACCTCATCAGAGCATTCATTGTCCGCATGCGAACGAGTAGAACTGCTGCCAGCCTGGCAAAGGAAGGCGCGTGTGCTAGAAAACTCCGGTGACTCCAGCTCTGGATAAGCGAAGTAGCCAGCACAGCCTGTTCCGGGCCGTGGGCACGATTGCCGAAGCCGCGCTGCGGAACATGGAGAAGCAGAAAGGCCCCAGGGGAATGCCCATCTGACGGCCGGCCGCTTTGCCCTTGACCTCAGCTCCCTCAACCTGCACAATCACGGCGGCTACCTGCACTTCTCCTGCCCGAGCCATCCGCTCGCCCGACGGGACGGCTATGCCGCGCTCCAGCGGCATGTGATGTCCGTCGAGTTCGGCCGGCGGCTCGCTGCCGGTGAGAAGGTCTGTTTCTGAACGGCGACGGACCGGCGTCCGGCCGGAGAACCTAGCGCTGGTCACGCCCGCCGAGCTGCGAGCGTGTATCCCGGGCAGGCCGGCCGCGCCGGTGTCGTCGACGTGCCAGCGTTGCGGGAAGCCGTTTGAGACGCCGGCGCCCGAGGATCACCGGAGATACTGCTCGGCGAAGTGCGCGGACTAGGCTAGCCGCCGGTTCAACGTAACGGCGGATGAACTGGAGGGGCTGGTCTGGGGGATGCCGGTGACGGAGGTCGCAAAGCTGTTCGGCGTGTCGGACCAGGCGGTGGAGAAGCGCTGCAAGAAGTTTGGCATCCAGAAGCCGAAGAGAGGGTATTGGACGAAGGCGGAAGCCGGCAGAGTTATGGATGCACTTACTGGGGCTCGACTGCCTTTTAGCACGAAGCACTTAAGGAACCCGAACAGGTAACTCGAAATTACTCCGACCGTCTCTGGCTGGTCTACTGCCGGTCAAGCTGTTCTTTTACGACACTGCCTGCAAGTCTCCAAGCCAGTTCCAGTACCCGTCACCCTGTGCCAACATGAACATTCCATTTCCCCGAACCGTATCTTTCCCCACCTGCACACCCTGGCCGAGGACCAGCCATGGTAATAGGTTCAACCAGTCCTGGGAACGGTACGTTGCCTGACCAACAAAACCACTGAACCAGCGCTCTTTCTTTGTACGACCCGAGTAGCTTTTTAAGTCCATCCATTTCACATCGGCATCTACAAGGCGCACACGTTCGGCGCAGCCGTACAGTAACTCCAGCTCCTCAGGGGTGCGGCGTCCGCCCAGATTCCACTGGCGGGCCATCTCGTCAATGCGTTCCAGAAGCCGCCGGAAAAGCACGGCAAAATCGGGCATTCGCACCAGCCGCTCCTGCTCGGTCAGGCGAACAGGCGTCAGAAAGTGCAGAGTGACCTCGTCGCGGCGTAGCGTACCTGCAAGTGTCGAGGCTGCCGCATGTGCCGCCTGCCAGTCCACATGGAGCGACGGAACCTGAACGAGTTGCGCATCCGGTCGCAGCACATCCTGAATCAGCCCTCGTAACGGCTCGACGGCCTGTATCTGCCGGATGCGGAAACTGCCTCTCCCTGGCCCTACTCCCAGACGTCCGACTTCTGTCAGCGCCAGCACAAAGTAAGGTAAGAAGCCCAGCCCTTCCCCGTAAAGCGAGATGCCGAAGGAGAACGGCTCGCCCGGTTCCACCTGCTGCCGTGACGGCAGCGGCGGCGCCATGCTGTATGCCCGGCGGACCTTACCCGGCTCCACATGGGCAGCCAGCAGCCAGCAGGCCGGGCAATGGGCGGCGTGTTCCGGCGTCGGCCGGGCTGTGCGGTGCGTCTCCGTACAGGTCGCCCGCAACATCACCGAGGCCATGCCGTTGCGCAGATAGTTACCGGCCATGAGACCGTTGAGCCGGATTCCTTCTTCGGCGACGGCGTCGAAGCGTAGGTGGGTAATGGTGAGATTAGAGGCCATCGTCTTCAAGACAGTGACGAACGTGATTTGTCTGATATACGACCGTAAAGACTAAAGGAACGGCTGGATCGTTCCAATTGATATGGCAACACCACAGGTTGAAGGAGGCGCCCATTTGCCGCGCCTACCCTAAGTCTCCTGCCGCTATACACATTGGCATCTGCAAACGTCATCTTCGGTCCGCAGTCGTCCATCATCTGCAAGAGGCCAGTGGCCAGGAACGGGGCTCCTGGTTCTGGGTTGAGGAGGCTATAATCATCCGGCAACGTCGCCACGGTCTGCGTTCCTAGCCATTGCACGAAACCGCCCCGTTTTCCAAGGTAATTTATGTGCGATAGCAATGTCGTCAGAGGGGGAGGCGCGTCCTCTGACTCGCTCAGAATGGCCAAGTGCAGAGCTCCTGCATAATGAACCAGCTCCCGATACGCGATCGTATTGCCCATTGGACCTTCCAGACCCGTGCCAAAATGGTCCTTGGCACCTGTCTTATGAGGTCGCAGGATCTTGACGAAGGTGTTAATAACGACGAAGTGATCTGGTAACAGGATGGCCACCTTAAGGTCGCGTAGATATGGAAACCAGCTTTCAGCATAAGCGCGACCATAGACCCGAATGGCAACATCCAGCAGTGCCATTTTCACGGCGTACGGTGTTGGGGTCACCAGCGTCTTGCCACCACTTGTTGTGGCATTGGCCGGCCGCAGACTAAAGAGCGCAGACGGGTGATATTGGGCGATGTACCACACCGTTGCCTCCTCAGGCCGGTTGGCCCACTCGCAGCGTGTACGGCTCGGTCTCCTGAATCAGGCTACTCATGATGTCGGCCAGCTCCGGGACGCTGCGAAACTCGTGCACGTTCACGAGTCCATCGCCGTGCAAGTTGTTCAGTGAGCCGGCGATCCCCTTTATTTCGGTTACGAAGTTGGGATTGAGAGGGCTAATGGTCGGGGCTGGTGCGGCGCCGTAGCTGACGGCGACCACGCCGTGTAGGGCTACGAGGTGCGGTAGTTGCGTGTTACGCATGGCCCCGTTCATCTCGACAAATGTGTAGAGGACGCTTTCTAGCAAGGCCGCATAGCGCGTTTTTCGATCTACGTCTGACACATATGCCTGAGAAATATCGTTGTAACCAATGCGCGCCGTCTCAAAGTTACTGACAATGGCATAGACCCCGCTGTTGGCCGGCCGGTGGAAGATAGCCTGCCCTAGGTTGCCCTCACGCTCGTCTTTATCACTTGGCTTCTCACGTCGATCCGGCGCGTACTTGACATGAAAATAGTCCTCAGACGTGACAGCGCCAGGCACGCCCACGACCCATCCAAACTCGACAACGCTCTTACGCGGCGCCGAAAGCGCTCCTTCCGTAATCAAGTTGCCTTCCAGGTCGTCTATCGCGCAGTAGCTTACCAGCCGGTCAATGACCTGCACCTGGGTGGGTTTGCCTTTGATCCACTCGCGGAACTCTGGATCGGCGCTCATACGGTTGGCGTCGAAGCGACGGCAGGCGGCACAAAGTGGCAAGTTCTTTTCGGTGGCGATGCGGTGCAGATGCTCCGCCTGGATGTGCTTGAACATGTCGCCGCTGATAGCGTTGACGTTGGCCAGCATCGGCTGGCCATCGCTATCGTAATAGACGATATCCACCATGCGGGTCTGGATCTGATTACCTTCTCCACCTTCGTTGTTCAGGCTGTGCAAGTTGAGCACAGCTTGGGCAGAAACGGAAAGGGCATATACTTGCTTAGCCATGTTATGATCTCCTTAATTATCCCTTAGCTGTTAGAACGACTCAGCAGCTTCTTCTTCCAAATCCGGTTCGGGTATGTCTTTCATACCCATCTTCGGATCGCGGGCATAGCCAAAGGCGACCAACAGGTTGGCGACGGTAGGTGCGCCATACTCGTCAATCAAGCTAACCACGGCGGCTATATCGTCCACGGTAATGTTGCTGCGATACTGTTGTTTGCGGGTTTCACTTTTCTGGGCGTTTTCATGATTATAGTCGTGGATGAAGCGGCTCAGTTCTTGCACAAAGTCATCGGCATATTGGGCATGACGCAGCAACTTATCGCCCAGCCCATAGCGAATCTCGTACAGGGTATCTCGCCCCTGTGCTTTCTGATACTGGGGAATCACTGTGCTGCGTCGGATAGCCTCGGCTATGTGCTGGAAGCCTTCATTCTGTAGTATGGGGGCCAGATTCCGGTTATGAGCCATGATCAATACCTCCAGGTTGGCAAGGGTAAACTGTCGAGGCATCTTGCCTCTTACAAATGTGCGCATGACGTGGGATGCGTAGCCTCGTGTAAATCGATAGAAGGGGTGCAGATCCCGTCCTGAGAGGAAGTCGCGATACTCCTGTAGCAGCGCATACTGATCGCCTTTCTCTTCCTCCAGGCCACGGACAATGGCGCTGTGCTCCCCAAGCAGGTCCAGAAACATTGTTGCGTCTTCTACGTCTCTAACTTCTGGGAGCCACAGTGGTAGGGCCAGACTGCTTAGATTCATCGTGGCATGGGCGCTGCCCAGGTGCTTATAGTAAATGACCTCGACACCTGCTATGTGGTCGCCGGGATGACCACGAGCGAAAGCAAAGCGGCCCCCTGCCTGGCCTGCTTTCCACTGCTCCAGGAAGACCCGGCAATACTGAAGCACGGCCAGAATATCCATCTTGATGGCCGAGTTGCTAAGAAGGCTCTGCTGAAACTGGGGCAGGACTCGTCCGTGGGTCCTCCAGGAGAGCACTCTGGGTCGCAAGATATATGTTTTGCGGTCCTTTTTCCCTTTGACTGTCCGTGGCAGGGCGCACTGAAACAGCCCAGCGAATTTCAGATACTCGGCCAACCAGAAGCCGCTAAGCCCGCCGATACTCAGGCCGTCCGCTTTGCTCTTGTTGCCCCCTTTGCCCATGCCTGGATTCACCACCTGAAGCTGCGCTGCGACGGCTTTGGCTGTCAATCCCTGAGCTTTGGCAAGTTCGGTCCACGCTGCTTGAGCTGTACCATAATCATTGGGGCGCGTGCCGAACAGTTGTAGGATGATGGTAAGCAGCGCCGGAAAGCAGTCACGATGGCTGTACCAAAGTTCAGCTAGTCCGTTATAGGCATCGATCGCTGACATCTGGTTGATTACAGCCCAAACGGCCCAATCCGGTGGAGGTGGCGCCAGCCCCTGTTCGGCCAGTTCCGCCTCTGTCAACCCTCGCGCGCGCGCCTCGAAGTAGGCCTGGTTGCGCTGCTGCTGGCGAACGTAATCCTTCCGATGTGCTTCTGGTAGCGCAGACTGCTTCTTGGCTGTATCCAGACCCTGGAACAGCGGAAAGAAAGATGCCTGCGACACCCATTCCGGGCGGATAACCCCTTGTAGAGAGATGCGGTAGGAATCGCCCACATCCGCTATCCGCAGATCCACATCGCCGGCCGATTCTGGAACGATTCGTTCAATGAGTTGTGCCAGTCCGAATGCCAGGAGTGTATCAGCAGGGGTTCCTGTCACTTTGTCTACATGGAAATTCGCCAGATCCATCTCATCCTCCAGGATCGAGCTGCGAGCGCTGATCGGCCAAGCGTAGAATTCTCACCAGGATCAGGTAAAGCAATACTTCTGCTACACTCGTCCCGTGGAAGTGCACGAGCAGCCCTGAAAGATCTTCCGCGCCATCGGGATCCCACCAAATGTGGTTAGTAAGCTCAAGTGACAATCCAACGACTTCCAGAGCTTCGGAAAAGGCCTGTGAAGCGGAGCGATGACTTTTATAGGCTTGGTAGCGGTCGGTTGAAGCGTTATGGTGCCGGGCGATGGCTGTCACCCCGGCTCGAAGCAGTGGTCTGTTCTCCCGGCTTAGTGTCCAGAGCAGATTTACCGCCGCCATCGCGCCCTCGCCAGCGTGGTTGGGCCGCTTTCCTAACTGCCTTTGTGCTGCCTTCTGCTCGTCCGTCGGCTCGTAATCTGTGTGCGCCGCCATATAGTCTGGAGGCAGGCTCATGTCCCTTCCCCCATAGAACCGTCCTAATTGCCGCTGCCACCGGTGCGCCCAATCCTGCCAGGTAACGCTTAACTTGCCCAGGTCGTGACAGACAAAAAGGGCGCGCGCCATTTCGTCCAGTATGCCGGCTGGCATCCCGTATGTCGGCTTGCTTTCTAGACGACGCATGACGTAAGCTATTTCATCCCTCAACGGTAACCAGAATTTACCGCTTTCTGGATCGCGGAGAGATGAGTTATAGGCACGGAACAGGCCAGCAACGTGCTCGGCGTACGTTTCGCGGCTGTAGCTATAACTTGGGGCCTGTTGTCGAGATGGCCGGCGGCGCGGTTCAAGGTTGCCGTAAGATGGCTCAAAGCGGAACCCCAACTCCGTATCATAAGACACAAGAGATGGGTGGACGGCCACGATCGCTGACGTATACACCTCCTTACTCTCCTGCAGCGGAAGCCAGCGATATTCAATTTGCTGTCGAGCCGGTATTTCTTCGTCGGTCTGTCCTGTCGCCTGGGCGGTTTGCATCAGCCAGGGCGCTTCGACACCCGCGTTTGAAGACAACTCCTGAAATGCTTTAGCTAGCGTCCCGGGATAGAAGGAAAAGCCGTCATAGGCCCACGGGTTCCTCAGTAGCCTTTCATCCCGACCTGGCGAGGGATGGATGAACAAGAATCGGCTGTCGCTTTGCCGGATCAGATCAGGCGCTAGGCCACGCTCCTGTGACTGCATGGCCCGCAGCATTTTGTCCCGACGGCTTAGCCGCGTATCAGCTATTCCCTCCAGGATTTGGCGGTCAATTGGTGTGTGAACCCGGTCAATCAGCTTTTGCTCCAGACTGAAAGACATGTGCCGACCGGCGAACTCCTGGTCCTGGAGCGCTTCCCATGTTGCCTCACACAGGTAGCGGCCGCGGGATGTCACCCGAGATTGGCTCTGGAGGAAGTAGGGCGTGTAATCCGGATTCCCTTCGCCATCACGAGGTAGGTAGATATAGACGACACCTGTTTCGTGATCACGACGCGCGCAGCGCCCGGCCCGTTGCAGCAGAGCTGCTGCTGGGGCTAGCTCTGTGTGCATGATGTCACAGGTTGCATCTACACCCACCTCGATAACTTGCGTAGCGATCAGGATTAATGGCGGGCCTGAATATTCTTTTTGCGGGTAGCCAAACTGCTCCCGAATCCATTCCTCCTTGCGGTCGCGATCATCCTTATAGAAGCGGCTATGTATCAGGCAAATCTCTGTCTCCGCATCGCCCTGACTCTTCAAGAGCTGCTTCAAGTCCTGAAAAAGGGTCTGGGCTGAACGGACGGTATTGCATATGCAGATGGTGCGCCGACCACGATGGTTAAGGACCTGCGCCGCTGTTAAGGGCTCATCCACGGTGTAGAACTTTCTCTGCTTGCCCACCTGTGCGCCGATTGTCTCCATGCGCGACCGTGCGTGATGATCCTGAGGTACTACTTCTGCATCCAACAGATGGGCCAGATCGTTCAACATGGAGGACGAGAAGGTAGCAGTCATGACCACAAAGGGTGTCACATCCTTCAGTATCCGCAGCATCTCCAGTGTGGTTGGCAACAGGGAATCGGGGTCATAGAGATGAAGTTCGTCAAAGACAAGATAGCTGGAGATAACCGCCCCGGCATTGAGGTTGGCCGAGCCCGTACCCAGAGCGTAGGGGATATTCAGAAAATTGCTCAAAGTCTGATCGATTGTCGTGAAAATGAGATCGCCCTCTAGCTTGCGGTCGTCGGGACGGTCACCCGTTTGAATGGTGACGTTGAGTTTTCCCTTCCAGCCCTCGCGCTGAGTGATCTTTTTATATTCCTCGTGGAACTGGTTAGCCAACACCCGCATAGGAACGGAGTAGATACATTTGCGGGGAAAACAGTCTGGGCTCGGGTTCTGGCGGCTGTGCAAAAACGGCAACAGGGCCGCTGCCGTCTTTCCCGCACCGGTGGGTGCCTGAAGGACAACACTTCGGCCACCAAGCAGAAACTCACACACCTGTTCCTGATAGAAGTAAGGAACCCAGTCGCCCATCAGTCACCGTAAAAGGAGAGCGGGTGCTGTTTGCCGGCGAAGGCTGCCAGCGTCGCCAGCCCCACATCTACAAACGGATCTCCACAGTAGTCAACCGGCATAATGGGTCGCCTCCTGTTTCTCCAACGCGGCGCGGTGTTCCGCCGCGACTGCCTCTCGCAGCCACTCCGGGGAGACCACGTACACATCCGGCCCATAGTAGAGCAGCCAGCGCACCATCTCGGGCGTGACGCCGACGAAGAACTCGACCTGGACGCGGCCGTCGGGCAGCTCCTCGCTCTGCTGGCTATGGTGCCACTGCTCTTCGGCGACCCATCGCCCGGCCTGCGGCCTGAACAGGAGCACGACGTGCTCTGGCTCGCCGGCTGCGCCGCGCATCAATCCCCAGGCGTCGCCGAGATAGGCGTTGAGGTCAAACTCCCGGGGAATCTCGTAGCGCCCCTCCAGCAGCGTTGCTTCCTGTACGCGGTCCACCTTGAACTGTAAGACCGTCTGGCGGTGATGGTCGAAAGCGATGAGGTGCCACGAGCGTCCGTAGGGCATCAGGGCGTAGGGTTCCACCGTGCGGGTGCGGCCGCGCCCTCCCCGAGAGCCGGTCAGATAGTGGATGGAAACGGGCCGTCTCTCTACCTCCGCGCGGTGGAGCAGGCTCAGCATCTTCTGGCGATGCGCTTTTGCAGCTCGTTCAGGCAACTGCTCGGTCGCCTCGCGCAGCGTCGCTCGCAGCTCGTCGGGGAAGATGCTTTCCAGGCGGGCGATGGCGGCGGCCAGCTCGGCCGAGTTGATGCCCGGCAGCGCCTGGGCCG
>JAAYYY010000616.1 GCA_012515125.1 Chloroflexota bacterium | reverse complement strand
TCGACCAGTCACGCTCGTACTCCTCGCCCTGGCGCCTGTCCAGCACGATCGGGTCGGCCCACGTGAGGCCGCTGTCTGAAGAGCGCGTGAAGTAGATGGCCTGCCCATTGCCGGTCATATCCCACTCTGTCCAGCTCGCGTAAACATCGCCAGGCTGTCCGACCAGCAGGCGGACGTTGCTGGGCCCGGTCCCTGGAGCCGCCATGCGGATTAGCTCGATTGGTTCAGACCAGGTAACGCCGCGATCAGTGGAGCGGATGTATACGACGCTGCGGTTCTCGGTATTTGAAATCCCTTGTCCGTAAGCAATATGGAGTGTCGATGGGGGCTCGTATGCGATAAAGGAAGAAAACTGCGCTCCTGCCTCTTCCCTGGTCAGTTGCAGCTCCGGCTCCCAGGCACGCGCATTGCCAGCCTCATCGGCGGGCGCCTGGCTATAGTAAAGAGTGTAATCTGGACCCTGCCATAGCAAGTGCAGCACGCGTTCGTCGTCCAATACCGCACGAATGCCCATGATACGGCGGTTGAAAAACTCTGGCGGCGATAAGAACAGATCGACAGGCGTAGACCATGACGTACCGTTCCAAACGCTGTACATGAGGGTATCAGGCACGTTCGATGCGCCTGCCGAACCTGGCAGCAGTTCGGCCCAGAAGAGATGCACTAGTCCAGTAGGGTCCGCAACGAGGAAAGGGTCTGCCGACGTATTGTCCGGACTTTGTGAGATGTTGAAGTCCGGCGTGCATCCGACCACATCCCCATCCGCAGCCGACACGAGAGACGGAGACGCAATTGCAGTCAGAATATGGAGGATGGCCAGAGACGCCAGCAGGAACCTTTTCGCTGTAGAAGAGCGATAGAACATGTTATTTCTCGCAGTCCGTTAATCAGATATTCATCCTCGGCGAAAGGATCGCTGACTACGAGACAGGCTTTCTCGAGGCGATTTCTTACTAGGACCTATTTACCATTTTTTCTGACCAGGGCCGCCAAAATAATGGCAGTGTCTGGCTCTGTACCAGATGACTGGCTTCACCCTAACGCCATGATCGCCACCAGTCTCAGATAGAGACACGCCTGGATCAATTCATGCCAGACGTTAATCTCGGGACATAAGCCATTTCTCTCCTCTGAAATGGCGTTTCACCCACAAAGGATGCCATGCTTAAGAAGAGCCTGTTGCTAAGCCTGCTAGCCGCGCTGTTAGGCGGGGTAATTCTCTATTCCACCCACACGGGATATTCACAAATCGGCGCAAGCAATTCGCAGCTACTGCCATTGGTTAAGAAGGACCCGGGAGGAGCTCCCGGACCAGTTCCGCCTGGATCTGCCGACTGGCCTATGGTGGCCGGCAATCCACAGCGAACGTCCTGGAGTTCCGAGGAAGTAAGCGGGCAATTGCAGGTTGCCTGGTACCGGCCGATTGAAGGCTATATCCCGCAAAACAGCCAGGTGATTGCCTCTGGCGGGCTGCTGTACATCTCGACCTCCACCGGCCTTTACGCACTGAACGCAGCGACGGGGGCCGTTGCCTGGCGCTTCGATACTGAAATGCCCTTAGGAAACTCGCCTACCGTTTCCGGTGGTGTTGTCTATGTCGGCGGCTACGACCGTAAGTTACATGCCCTAAATGCCCAGACAGGGCAACACCTGTGGTCTTTCTCCGGAGCCGGGGCTGGTTATGATACCAACCCCCTCGTCGTCGAAGGCAAAGTGTTTGCCGGCAATCGCGATGGCGCAATGTATGCCATCGGTGCACACGGCACCCCCCAGCAGGGACAGTTGCTCTGGAAGTACCAGACCGGCGATGCTATTCACATTTCGGCAGCGTATAACGATGGAACGATCTACTTTGCCTCCAACGACAATCGCGCCTACGCGCTCAATGCCAGCAACGGCCAGCTCGTCTGGCGCTCTGAAATCCTTCCCGGACTTCAGTTCCACTCATACTGGCCCGTTATCTACCGCGACATGGTCATTTTTGCCGGCGCGCCGCCCTACCGTAATGGCATCGGTCCAGGGACCCTGAGCGTCAGTAGTCCCCAGGGTGAGCCGTTCTCTACCTACCGGCAAATGCAGCTCTTTGACTTATTCCCAGAACAGACAGAAGGCACCCTGCTTGGACCCGAAGTTGCACCGGCGCTCTGGTCTCATGGTTACCCGATAATCGATGCATCCAGGCTCACCCAATATCTTGAAGCCAACCCTGCGGGGCATCCAACCCAACACAAGCCCTGGCGCCGGCTCCTTTATGCTCTCAACCTTCAGAACGGACAGGAATTTACGTTCGACTCTGATGGCGATGGCCACAGAGAATATCTACCTGCCGGTTTCTGGGGAACTGGCTCGGGCAATCGATACCCTCCCATCGTCGGGCCCGATGGTATCCTCTACTTTGGCAATATCTACCGCTGCTGCGCCGATGCCAAGGGCCGGATTATGGGATGGCAGCCTGAAACCCCATCGCGACTAAGCGTGACCGAGGGTCAGGGTGCCCTTGCCGAACCCCAGGCAATCTCGGGAGGTGGGCAGATCATATACCGGAACCTTTGCTGTGACCGTGTCGGCGACTGGTTCAACGCGATGGATCCGCGCGAGCGCCGTGGTGTCCTGTGGTCTTATAATCTGGATAGCGGCGCTCCAGGTTACGACAGTGACACGTGGACCGTTCTCCCCGGCTGGCCCCGGCTTCACGGATGGTATAACGGGGACACGGCAAGCGTAAATTCTGCTTACCACAACCACGGCGATCAAAATCCCATTGTGCCTTACCAGGGACGGCTTTATGTTCACCGCAGCAACGTCGTCTTCGCGTTTGCGCCATCCGGCGGCCCAGGCAAGCTACCCCTCCTGACGTCGGCAAGTAGTGGCGTCGCCGGAGACTCGCTGACTGAAGCCGAACTCAGGCAACGCCTTGAGGAAGAAGTCCGAGCCATCGTCGAGGCCGGCCATCTCAGACCCGGCTACTACGATACAGGCCAGTTCAGTCTCTATAGTGAGTTGGCTGATTACTTCGATAACCCCGGCGACACGCTCTATGCACTTGCTGCTGCGTATCCTCACCTCTCTACATCACTACAGGCCCAGGTACGCACTTACCTCCAACAGGAGTTTGCAGCTTACTTTGATCCAGCCATGTACGCCACCACCGGCTGGTCAGCGGGAGCACCCCGCGAGAATATGGTGCTCCCACCAGAGGTAGCAGCTCACGCTAACAACATTGGGCCAAGTGCGAATGCCGGCCCGCGTTTCTCCTGGTCATACCCGCCTCACAACTTTTATGCCATGTGGAAGTACGCCCAGATTATGCCGGGCCAGGCAACCCGCGCCTACGACTTGGCGAAAGGCAGACTGGTGGTCCCCGTACCGGGCATGCCCGTATCCGGTTATTTCGAGCAGAAGCCGTTCGAACTCAACGCCTGGATTGCCGGCTACATCGGCTTCCTGGAGCTGCAGGAGCTGGCCGGCCGCCAGACGGTAGACGCGGCCTTACGTACAGCAGTAACCAACGAGCTGAACCGGCTGCTTCAGTTGCGTGTCAATACCTTCAGCAAAGACTCCTACTGGGGGCCTGACAACTTTCACTACAAGAAGCGGCTCGACATCGCCCGCAACTTCATCTATCTTGTGCCTGAGCTGGCAGATTATCTCTATCAGCAGATTCCCGGCGCCGTACAGGCCGCCATTGCCGAGTATGAGCATGTTGCGCCCTACTGGTTTGTCTCCCGCTATGAATCGGCTATCGGCGAAAGCGTGATGCAGCATCTCTACGACTACCACGCCCTCTTCCTGGCCAAAGCCTATGTGCTCAACGAGTCGCAGGCCCAGCTAAGCAAATACATCGACGTACCAGCCTTTGCCCGCGGCGATCTCTTCTACATCCAGAACCTGGTAGCGGCACTGGAGGCGCCGTAGTCGTCACGTTTGTGCGCCATTTCTGCCCGTGGTACGGTTATGCCATCCAGATTCCTGACAAACCAGAATCGTTAGGGCAAGAATATGCGCAACATAAACCTGAAGTTCTTAGCAGGCATAAGCTTGCTGTTGGTCGTCGCCGTTGGTTGCAGCCAGCCGGCCGCTCAGCCGACGCCCACGTCTGCCGTGGCTTCGGTAACACAGGCGGCGACGACGCCTGCCCCGGCGCCTACGAGCACGGCGACAGGGACGGCAACTACGGCGCCACCCACGCCGTCACCAACCGGAACGAGCGAGGCAACGCCGACTGCCGAGCCGACCAGCATACCGGCTACGGCGACACCGGCGCCTACGCCGGTTCCTGACCAACAACTGCCTCAGGAGGCCATCGTCGTCGATCACAACTCGGTCGAGCTGTTCGACCAGCTCCCGGACGAATATATCGGAGCAGCGGCGGCGCTACGTATGCTCTACATCGACCGTTCTGTGGGCAAGAACATCGACGATGCCCTGAATTGCCTGAGTGCGGCCACTGACGAGGAGGCGCCAAACCATTGCCGCCGTTTCGAGCATAACGTCGCCGATTACTCCGTGGACCCGAGCGAGCTGGACTGGAGCCGCCCCGGTGGCTACGACCGCAGCAACTGGCATTTCTTCACCTGGGAAGGCGACTGCGCCGGGTGGTCGCAGAAAGTGGACTGCTTCATCGCCATGGTCGATCCCATCATCGCTGAATACGACGTCGTCAGCTTCCAGTTCAGTTACCTTGAGGTGGCCGACGGATCGGATATCGCCGCTCAGCCAGGCGGCTACTTCGCCGACAACCCCACGTACAGCGACGTCTACGACCAGGAAGCTTACGAGGCGCAGCACCCTGATACCGTCTTCATCTACTGGACCACCAGCCTGGCCCGCGCCATCGGCAGCACTGTTGCCGTCGAGTTTAACGATCAAATGCGCCAGTATGCCATCGCCAACGGCAAGCCGCTCTTCGACGTGGCCGATATTCTTTCCCACACGCCGGACGGGCAGCCCTGTTACGACAACCGCGACGGCGTAGCTTACCTCGATGAAAACCATCCCGACGACGGCCAGGATCTACTGGCGATCTGTCAGGAATACACGACAGAGACGGACGGCGGTCACCTCGGCCGCGTCTCGACAGGCAAGATCCGCGTCGCCAAGGCGTTCTGGGTGCTCATGGCCCGCATCGCCGGCTGGGACGGACGTCCAACATCACCTTGAAGGAGAAAGATGCACCGACAAAAACCGTGGATTACCGGAGGAGCAATACTGATTGTCCTACTCATC
>JAAYYY010000615.1 GCA_012515125.1 Chloroflexota bacterium | reverse complement strand
CCTCTCAGCCGCTGGTTGGTCGAGGTGGGGTAGTAGGCGTTGAGCACGCGCTCGAAGTCGCGGATCTGCTCGCGCAGCGTCTGTTTGATCCAGGGTATCGTCTCGCTGCGCCGCTGCGAAAAGTCGAGCCAGCCGGGGCTGATCCACTCGTCCAGCGTCTCGGGGAAGGCAAAGCCGCTGGCCCGCGCCTCGTCGTAGAGGTCGCCCGCCAGCGGCACCGGCGTGTAAAGATACATGATGATCTCGGCGTCGGGATTGATCGTCTTCACCCGGCGGATGAAGGACATCGTCTGCAGCGCGTCGGCTTCCGGCTCCGGCGGGTTGCCGAGCACGAAGGAGAACTCCGGCACGACGCCCCACTCGCGCATGCGGGCGGCCATCGCCAGCGTGCGCTCCGGCGCCATCTGCCCCCCTTTGTGCATGCGCTTCAACGTCTCCGCCGAGCCCGACTCGGCGCCCATGAAGATCATGCGCAGGCCACTGTCGCGCATCAGCCGCCACGTCCGGTCGCTGTACTTCTCCAGCGTATCCACGCGCCCTTCGCCCCACCAGGCGATGCCCAGGTCGCGTACTCGCTCGCTGAACTCGGCCGTGCGCGCCTCCTGGGTGAAGAAGTTGTTGTCGTAGAACTCCACCGCGTTCACGCCCCAGCGCTCGTGATAGAGCCGGGCCACGCCGGCCACCTGCTCGGCCGTTTGGGGCAGCCAGCGCCCGTTGACCATGTTGACGACCGCGCAGAAGTTGCAGAAGAAAGGGCAGCCGTAAGAGGAGTGGTAGCCCAGCGTGCGCCGGCCGAGGAAGGTCGGCCGCACGTACCGGGCCACGTCCACGCGCTCGAAATTCCACGGCGGTAGCTGCCGGGGGTGGGGAATTGGCGCCAGCGGGTTGCTGGCGGGCGCGCCCGTCGCGTCGCGGTAGGCCAGGCCGGGAATGGCGGCGAGCGTGTCCGCATCGGCGGCGTCCAGGCCCGCTTCGACGAGCTGAAGAAAGGCCATTTCACCGTGCCCGCGCACCACAAAATCAACTGCTTCATCACGCAGGCAGACGTCCCAGTGCTGGGTCGGGAAGTAGCCGCCCCAGACGACGACGAGGTGCGGATGGCGCTGCTTGAGCCGGCGGCAGAGGGGCACGGCGTGGCGAAGCTGCGGGCCGGGCATCACCGTGACGGCGAGAATGGGACGCGGCCCGGCAGCCTGGATGCGTGCGTCCAGCGCCGCCTCCGGGTCCGGCTCCAGGTTGCCGTCCACGATGGCGTACGCGTGCCGTCCTTCGAGCACGGCGCCGACGGCCAGAAGGGACATCGGCAGGATCGGCTTGCGGTTCGCCGAGGAGGGGGGATTGTAGAGCAGTATCATCGACGTTTTTCCAGAAGCAGCATGTAATGATCGCCCCAGCCGGGGGCCAGCGCCGCCGTCGCCCGCTCCAGCCGGTCGAGGGTCGCCAGGAGCCGGGGGCGCCGGGCGACGAGATGGCCCAGGTAGGTCGGCGGCAGCCAGAGGCCCAGGCTTGCCGTCCGGCGGCGGTGGAACCAGGGGGCGAAGGCTCCCTCCAGGCGGCGCGGCGACGGGTACCAGACCGGGATCGTCTGCCCGCCGACGCGCGCCTGCGCCGGTTCCTGCAGGCGCCGGAAAGCCTGCCGTGGCTGCCCGTGAAGCAGGTGCCAGCCCATCTCCCAGGGACAGAGCGGCCCCATGACGGCCAGCAGGACCCAGCCGCCCGGCCGGACCGACTCGGCCAGCGCCCCGGCAAGCGGGCGCCAGTCGCCGATGGTGTTGAGGCCGCCAAAATCGGAGAAGACGCCGTCCAGCCTGCCGTACCCGCCGGGCAGCCCGTCGCTGAGCTGCTGGAGCGCGCGCTGGTCGAACTGGATCATCCCGCCCAGGCCGGCCTGCTCCGCTTTTTGTCGCGCTACCTGCAACATCCCGGCCGCGCCGTCCGTCGCCAGCACCTCGACGCCGTGCCGGGCCATCCACAGCGCGTCCTCGCCGGTGCCGCAGGCCAGCTCCAGCACGCGCTGTCCCGGCCGGATCTGCTCCCCCAGGAGCTGCCAGACGCGCTCGCGCAGCAGTCGCCCGAGAAGGGTGGCGGTAAAGGCGCGGTCGTAACCGGCGGCCAGCGCGTCAAAGGCGGCAGCGTCAATCATGGCTTACCAGCCCTCCGCCGCCCGCTCGCCGGGCGTCCAGCCGCGCCCGCTGCCGCTGGCCTGCCCCTCTTCCCGCTCGCCGCGCGTCAGGGCCATGCCGAGCCGGCCGCGCCAGGCGTTGAGCTGTAGCTTGCCGCGCGCTAGCAGCCCGCGCGAGCCGTCGCGCCGCGCCCGGTGCAGGGCGACTTCGCTGACCACCCAGCGCGTCGTGTGTTCGTAGAAGCGGCGGGAATGGCGGCCGGCCACCCGCAGATCCCGGTCGGTGCGCTCGGCCCAGGGCCGGTCAGCCACAATCCGGCCGGCGACCTCCTGGTAATAAGCCGTGCCCCGTATCGGGTAGGCGACGGTGGTCAGGAAGACGTCGGGAGCGGCCACCTTCAAATGTTCGACCGTCGCTTCAATGTCGGCCAGACGCTCGCCCTCGTAACCGAACATGATGAACATGCCGACCTCGATGCCGCGCGACTGCAGCAGGCGGCTCTTGGCCTGCACATCGGCGACGCTTGCCTTGCGCTTCATCGCGTCGAGGATGCGCTGGCTGCCGCTCTCGGAGCCGATCCACAGCCGCGTGCAGCCCATCTCCGCCAGCGTATCCACAATCTCTTCGTTCAGCCGGTCGGCCCGGCTGATACATTCAAAGGGCACGCGCAGCCCCCGCTGCTTCAGCTCGGCGGCATAGCGGAGAAACCAGCGGTGGGCGATGGTCAGTACGTCGTCGGCATACCAGAGCTGGTCCGGCCGGTAGCGCTCCACCAGATATTGCACCTCGTCGGCCACCTCTTCCGGCCGGCGCCGCCGGTGGCTGTGGCCGAAGACGCTGTGGCTGCACCAGGTGCAGGTGTAGGGGCAGCCGCGCGCCGTGATCAGGCTGGTCGAGCGCACGCCGTGGTGTGTGTGCCAGGTCTCCAGGTATCGCTCCAGGTCAATCGCTTCCCGGTCGGGCCAGGGCTGGGCGCTCAGGTCGGCGATCAACGGCCGGGCCGGCGTCTGCTGGAGCTGTCCCCTGTCGTCGCGGTAGACGAGGCCGGGCACGCCGCTCAGGTCGGGATCGCTCTGGCGCTGGAAGAGGGGGATCATCTCCTCCAGCGCCAGCTCGCCTTCGCCGATCACGACAGCGCTGGCGCCCGCTGCCAGATAGTCGGCGGCATAACCGGCCGGCTCCGGACCGCCCAGAATGACGCGCGCGCCGGCATCCTGGCAGAGGGCCATCATCCGCAGCACGTTTCTTTTGGTCATCAGGTTGCAGTAGAGGCCGACGAGGGAGGGCCGTTCGGCCTGCAAGTACGCCTGGAAATCGGCCAGCGAGCGGAAGGTGCTGTCGAACAGGGCGACGTCAAAGCCGCGCGCCTTCAGATGGGAGGCGATATAGAGCAGCCCCAGCGGTGGGTATGGCTTCATAATCTGCTGCTCGTGGGCGTCTTCGGCGATGAAATAGCCGTGCGAGAGGAGAATGTCCATGCGGCTTACTCCTGTTGGGGGGTGGGGCGGGCTGCCTCGTCCAGGGTCAGGCCGGCCGG
>JAAYYY010000614.1 GCA_012515125.1 Chloroflexota bacterium | reverse complement strand
GCGCGATGTGCCCTGGCGAGGGGCGGCTTCGGCGACGGGCCGGTACTCAGCGCGCCGCTTGCCCCACTTCTCGCCCACCGCAGTTACCTCCTGCGTAAGGTATTGGCCAGGGCTCAGGCCATCATCGCCCCCAACCGCTTCGTCTATGACGTGTATCAGAAGCTGGGGATGCCGATGGGTAACGCGGTCGTCATTCCCCACGGAATCGAGGTGCCAGAGCGCGTGCTGGCGAGCCCCGCCCGCCCGCCTCGTCCGGCCGGCGAGCCGCTCAACATCGTCTATGTCGGCAGTCTATCCCGGCAAAAAGGCGTCCACGTTCTGGTTGAGGCAATGAATGGCCTGCCCGCTGGTGCGACGCGGCTGACACTGTACGGTGACCTCGACAAGTTTCCCGCCTACGTCGCCGCTCTTCGCCGGCAGGCAAAACATCCTGGCATTACGTTCGCCGGCCGGGTGGAGCGCGATGATCTGTGGTCAATCTTGCTGGCAGAGGCCGACGTAGCCGTGCTCCCGACCTTATGGTACGAGGCGTCACCGCTCACCATCCAGGAGCTGTTTGCTGCGCGTGTGCCCATTGTCGCCTCCGCTATCGGCGCCCTGCCGGCCATGATTAGGGATGGGGTGGACGGCCTGCTCTTTCCGCCGGGCGATGCGGCGGCCCTGCAGGCAGTCCTCACGCGCCTGATCGCCGAGCCCGCACTACTGGATCAGCTTCGCGCAGAGATCCGCCCGACACGTCTGGTCGCCGAGCACGTGGCCGACGTGATGGCCGTTTATGAACGAATCCTGTCCGCCCGATAATGCTCTCTCTCGACGAACAAAACCGCCTGCGTGAGATTTACCGCCGCCAGCACCCCGGCTGGCAGCCGGCCACCGAATGCTATGCCGCGCTCGTCCGCGAGCACTTGCAGCCTCATGGTCGCGTTCTCGACCTCGGCTGCGGGCGCGGCGGGCTGGTGGAACAGCTCGACCATCCGCTGGCGCAGATCGTCGGCATCGACCCCGACCTGGCCTCCCTGCGCGAGCACCGCCTGCCCCTGCCCCGCGCACAGGCGACAAGCGCGCACCTACCCCTGGCCAGCCGGTCCATCGACGTAGCCTTTGCGAGCTGGCTGCTCGAACATCTGGCAGAGCCCTGGCGGGATTTTGCGGAGCTGGCGCGGGTGCTGCAGCCGGGCGGCGTGTTCGTCTTCATCACCCCTAACCGGCGCCATCCGCTTGCGCTGCTCAACCGGCTGTTGGGCCGCGCCGGGCAGGGGCAGCGCTGGCTGGTGAGCCGCCTCTACGGGCGCAGCGGGGAAGACACGTTCCCGACCGCCTATCGGGCCAACAGCCCGCAGACATTGGCGGCCCTCGCCGCCGCCCACGGCCTGCGCCTTGAGCGGCTGGAGACAATCGAAGATCCTACCTATCTGGCCTTCACACCGGCCCTCTTCCGCCTCGCCCAACGGCTTGGCGAGCGCCTGCCGCCAGAGCGACGGCTGCATCTCGTCGGCGTCCTGCAGGCTAAGAGATCGCTCTGAAGCAAACCGCCCCGTTTTTC
>JAAYYY010000613.1 GCA_012515125.1 Chloroflexota bacterium | reverse complement strand
GGGACGAGACCTTGCTCTGCGTGGTCGAGGAGCCTCTCGACGTGGTCGCGCTGGAGCGCTCGCGCGCCTTCAAAGGGCGTTATCACGTCCTGCACGGGGCCATTTCCCCGGTGGAAGGCATTGGGCCGGAAGACCTGAAGATTGACGAGCTGGTCCACCGGCTGGAGAAAGGCCCGTTCAAAGAAGTGATTATCGCCACCAATGCCACGCTGGAGGGAGAGGCCACGACGCTCTACCTGCAGCGCCGCCTGTCTGGGCTGGAAGGCGTGCGGCTGACCCGGCTGGCCCGTGGTCTGTCGGTGGGCGGCGACCTGGAGTATACGGACGAGATTACCCTGACGCGGGCGCTGGAAGGGCGCCAGCAGCTATCGTAGCCTGCGCATCTCAAAACGGCGATGGTAACCGCGACCCCCATCCGTTCGCCTGGCATCTACGCCGGCTACGCGCTGATGGGGGTTTTGCTTGCGCTCATCGTCTGCCTGATTCTGCTGCTTGGCGCAGGTTCCTGGGATCTGCTGGCTTTTTTCTGGGGGCTGCTGCTTCTGATGGCGCTGGCGGCCTTTTTCCTCGTCAGCTTCTGGACCTCGGCGCTGGGCGTGGCCCGCTATACAGTGGACGAAGAGACGCTGCTCCTCTCCTGGGGCCGGCGCTGGCATCGCATCCCTTTGGCGCGCATCACGGGCATCGACGACGGGGCCGGTTATCGCCTCGCCGGCTGGCGCGGTCTGCGCTGGCCCGGCCACATGATCGGCGTGGGCCGGCTCGTCCAGCCCGATGGCCCGTCTCTGCCGCTGACGGTCTACGCCACCCGCCCGCTGGCTCAGCAGCTACTCGTCTTCACGCCGGAAGCGGTCTACGGGCTGTCGCCGGCCGATCCGGCCTTTGAAGTACAGCTACGCGCCCTGGTCGGTGCGGCGCACGCGGCGAGCGTGCCCGCTACAGGCGTGGAAGCCAGCCTCGGCCCGCTGGACACAGCCCTGTGGGCCGACCGGCGCGCACAGTGGCTGCTTTCTGCCGGCCTGGCGCTGAATCTGCTGCTGTTCGCTCTGCTGGCGGCGCTGCAGGGCGACCTGCCCGCCGGCGTGCCCCTGCGCTCTGCCGCCGCCGGGAGAATGGCCCAGACCGGGAGCGCCGCTGCCCTGTTTCTGATACCCTTGACCGCAATGCTTTTCTGGCTGGCGGACGCGCTACTTGGTTCCGCCTTTTACCGCGACGCCGGCAGGAGACCGGTTGCCTTCCTGGTTTGGGGCTCCGGGGCGTTGCTGCAGGCCGGCGCCTGGGCGGCTCTGCTCATCCGGCTCGCCTGACGGAGATTGAAAACGCGCAGGCAGGGGTGCAACCAATAGAAAAAGTACCATCCATGATCATTCAGCTTGTTTCCGGAATCGTCCTCAGCATCCTGATCAGCGGAATTGGCTACCGGCGCGGCGCCCTCTCCCCTTCGGGCGCGGTGGGCGCGCTGATCGTCGGCGTCCTGACCTTTGGCCTCGGCGGCTGGCTGTGGGGGCTGCTCCTCGCCGTCTTCTTCGTCACTTCCAGCCTGCTCTCCCACTTCAAGGAGAAGGAAAAGCGCGTTGCCGCGGAGAAGTTCGATAAAGGGCACCGGCGCGACTTTGGGCAGGCGATGGCGAACGGCGGCGCGGGCGCCCTGGTCGCCCTGCTCAACGTGCTCTTTCCCGTGCCCGGCTGGTTCCCCTTCTTCACCGGGGTGATGGCGACGGTGACGGCCGATACCTGGGCGACGGAGCTGGGCACGCTCAACCCGCGCCCGCCGCGCCTGATCACCAATGGCCGGATAGTCGCCGTGGGGACCAGTGGCGCGGTCTCGCCGCTGGGCACGGCGGTTTCGGCGGCGGGCGGCCTGCTCATCGGGCTGGTCGCCGGGCTGCTGCAGCGCCGGGAGAAGCCGCGTGCCCTGGCCCTCGCCGGGCTGGTGGGCGGGCTGGCGGGCTCTCTCTTCGACAGCCTGCTGGGCGCGACCGTCCAGCAGATTTACTATTGCGACGTCTGCCAGAAGGACACCGAGCGGCGCGTGCATAAATGCGGCAACGAGACCCGGCCCCTGCGCGGCTGGCGCTGGCTGAACAACGATCTCGTCAACCTGTGGTCTTCGATCGCCGGCGGCCTCGTGGCGCTGGCTGTCTGGTCCCTGTTGCGCCGGGCGCCGAAGAGGAAGTGATGACCCTGAAGCCCAATCTTTTGCGCGGTGAGCGCGTCTATCTCTCGGCCGTCCAGGATGATGACCTCGAAGTGATCAGCGATTGGACGGAGAACAGTGATTTCGTGCGCCTCTACAACCGTCGCCCCGCCGTGCCGCAGACCGTCGCCGACGTGAGCGCCGAGATCCGGGAGATGCAGCGCAGCGAGAGGGAGTTCATTTTTGGCGTGCGCCGCTGCGAAGATGAGCTGCTGGTGGGCCTCGCCGGCCTCGACGGCATCTCCTGGACGAACGGCACAGCCTTCCTCTCCATCGGCATTGGCGAAGAAGGCCACCGGCGGCGGGGATACGGGCGCGAGGCCATGGAGCTGCTCATGCGCTTCGCCTTCGACGAGCTGAACCTGCACCGGCTCTGCCTGACCGTCTTTTCTTACAACGAGGCAGCCATCGCCCTGTATGAGAGTCTGGGCTTCGTGCGCGAAGGGGTCTACAGGCAGCATCTGCACCGCGACGGCCGGCGTTATGACATGATTCTTTACGGGATACTGCGCGATGAATGGGAGAGCTCTACTCGCCTGGATGCGTCGTAACCGGCTCCTGACGGCGCTCCTCGGAGGAGGCCTGCTCCTGCTCGTGTTCATGCTGGTTAACAGCAGCGGCGAGCAGGAAGCGCCCATGCGCGTCGTCGAAGTGACCCGGCTCGTTCCCGTGACAGTGCCCGCATCGCCGGCGCCGGAAGTCACGCGGGTGGTGGTCGTCACGCCGACGCCGGAGCCCGTGCCCATCGTCAATAACACGCCGGGGACGCTTCAGCAGGCGGTTGTCTCCGGCCCGCTCACGCTCGACCCGGCACAGGCCGGAGACCCGGCCGGCGCCATCGTCCTGCGCAACGTGCTGGAAACGCTGGTCTACCCGGACCCGCTGGCGCCGGGAGATTTTTTGCCCCTGCTGGCAACAGACTGGGAGGTGGACGAGCAGGGCCTGCAGGTCACCTTCGACCTGCGCCGCGGCGTCAGATTCAGCAACGGTGCCATGCTGACTGCCGGCGACGTGGCCTACTCCCTGCAGCGCCTGTTGCTGCAGTCTGAGGCGGGCCGTCCCCAGGCCATTCTGCTGGAACCCCTGTTTGGATTCCGATCAGGAGACGTCACCGAGGGGATGCTCGACGGCCCCTATCTGGGCAACCGGGCAGCGCTGATGGAAAACACGACCGAACAGGAGCGTGTTGAGCCGTGCGAGCGGGTACAGGCGGCGATCCTTGCCGATGAGGATGAGGGTACAGTCACGATTGTCCTGGCCGAGCCCTGGGCGCCGCTGCTGGCTATCCTCAGCCAGCCGTGGACCGGCGTGATCAGCCGGGAATGGGCGGCGGCGCGGGGCGACTGGGATGGTAGCTGCGCCAACTGGAGCAACTGGTACGGCCAGTCTACCGGCGAAGGCCCCCTGTCCACGACCATTCTCGGCACCGGCCCCTACGTGCTCGACCACTGGACGCCGGGCAGCGAATACGTCCTCCGGGCCAACCCTCGCTACTGGCGGAGCGACCAGAACCCCATGTGGCCGGATGGCCCCGCCGGCCCCCCTTCGCTGGAGACGGTGCGCGTTGTCGAGGTTACCGACGACGCGCTGCGTTGGGAGCTGCTGCGTGATGGCAACGTGGCGACGGCGCCGCTCTCTGCGCCGGCACGCCTGCTTGCCGAGCAGTTGTCTGGCGAGTTATGTGACGGTGCGGTCTGTATACCCGGACCGGCCCCGGCAGAGCCGCTGCGGCGCATGAGCGGGCCGCCTGCGCCCGAATTCCTTGCGCTGGCCTTCAACTTCAACATCCCCGTCGCCGGCAATCCCTTCGTCGGCAGTGGCGAGCTGGACGGCGAGGGTATTCCCGCCGCCTTCTTTGCCGATCTGCACGTCCGGCGCGCCTTTGCCTTCTGCTTTGACGAGGCCGCTTATTTGGGCGCCGAAGTCGCGGGTACGGTAGCGCCGGGGGGCACGCTGCTGCCGCCCGGATGGGCCACGGCGCCAGGATATCCCTATCTCTATGACCGCCAGAGCTGCGACGACGAGCTGCTGCTGGCCTGGGAAAACCAGCTCCCGGCAACCGGATTCCGGCTGCAGATTCCCTATCTGGCGGGAGACGAGCAACAGCATGTCGCCGCCACGCTGCTCCAGGCCCGGCTGCAGGAAATCAACGCCGGCTATCAGGTGGAGACGGTGGGCCTGCCTGCAGAGACGTACCGGCAGGCGCTGGCGAACCGGCAGCTCCCCATCGCCTTTGTCCGCTGGGAGGCGCCCCTGTTCGACCCCCACTATTACGTCGCGCCGCTCCTGACCTCCGATCTGGAGCAATTCCAGCGGCCGCCGGCCGAGCTACAAGAGCGAATGGGCGAGCTACTGGCGGGCGGGCTCTCGGCAACCACGCTGGAAGAGCGGCGCGAGCAGTACCGGCTCCTCGAAGCGCTCTGGCAGGCGGAGCTGCCGTTCCTGCCCCTTCCCCGGCCGGCCACCGCAACCTACCAGCAGCGCTGGCTGGTTGGCTGGCTGCCCCACCCCGAGGCCGCCGCCCCCTACTACTATGCCTACGCGCAGCAGGGGGCGACGGATTAAGGTCGGGTTCAGTCCGCAGGAGCCGCTTCGAACT
>JAAYYY010000080.1 GCA_012515125.1 Chloroflexota bacterium | reverse complement strand
TCAGGTTCTGGCTGAAGGCGTCCACGAGGATGGCGCCGCGCTCCGTGACCAGCTCGAAGGCCAGCCCACCCCACGTCGGCCAGTAGGGCGGGCGGCTCCAGCTCGCGTCGATGGTGGCGAAGACGCCGTTCTGGAAGCGCAGCATCTCCAGCGCGCCGGTCTCTACGTCAACCTGATCGCCGTAGATGATGCGGTTCGACTGGGCGTATACTTCCTCGACCTCGCTGCCCAGGTACCAGCGCATGATGTCTACAAGGTGGACGGTATGGTCGATAATCGCGCCGCCGCCAGCCAGCTCTCTGTCTACAAACCAATCACGGTGGGCCGTGGGCAGCTCGCCCTGATTGACGCCATTGAAGGCGTAGACCTCGCCCAGCTCGCCGCTCTCCAGCTGCTGCTTGACGGCCAGGAGAGGCGCGCTGAAGCGCATCGGGAAGGCGGTCATCAGCAGAACGCCTGCCCGATCGCAGGCATCGACGACAGCCTGCGCATCGGCTAGCGTGGTCGCCAGCGGCTTCTCGCAGAGAACGTGGACGCCGGCGGCAGCCGCCATCTCCACCAGCGGCCGGTGGCGGCTGTTTTCCGAAGCGACGATGACGCCGTCGGGCCTGCCGTCCAGGAGCGCCTCGTAGCTGGGGGCGTAGGGCACGCCGTAACGGTCGGCAAAGCGCTGTGCTCGTAGCGATTCGTCGTCGGCCACCCCGGCTATCTCCACGCCCTCCAGGTCTCGCAGGTTCTGGATGTACCACTCGGCGTGGTGGTGGGCGAAGCTCATAATGCCGATCTTCATGAGGACACCTCCGGGAGCATCTCCAGCCGCACGGCCTTGCCGCTGATCACAGACTCCATCGCCGCTATGGCGATCTGTACTGCCGCGAGGCCATCTTCCGCCGTCACGCGCGACGGCCCATCGCCCTGCAGCGCGTTGTAGAACTCCTTGATCTGCGTCGTGTAAGGGCTTTCGCTCGTCGGGCTCGGCGGCAGGGCCACGTCGGGCGCGTCGGCGCCGCCATCGCGGCGCAGCAAATTGGTGATGGGCGCCGTCATATCGGAGTCAAACTGGATCAGGCCCCGGTCGCCGGCAATCTCCAGACCTGTGCGGAAGGTGGGCGGCGGGTAGGCCCAGGCGCCGGCGACGTGCGTCAGCGCGCCGCTGCGGTGGCGCAGGATCGCCAGCCCATAATCGACGGGGGCATCGGGATGAGTCGCCGTCACCCGGCGGGCGAAAACGCTCTCCACCTCCCCCGCGATCCAGCGCGCGTAATCGAAGTCGTGGATCATCAGGTCCATGAGGATGCCGCCGGACTTCGCCTCGTCGAGGAACCAGTTACCGACGGGCTTTTTGGGCCGGTAGCTGCCGCGCATGAGGCGCAGCACGCCGGGCCGGCCGATCGCGCCACCGGCGACCTGGGCCTGAGCCAGCGCATATTCCGGGAAAAAGCGGACCACGTGGGCGACCAGTAACTGCACGCCCGCCTCCCGGCAGGCCCGGACCATTTCCTGTGCTTCGGACACGTGCCGCGCCAGCGGTTTCTCGCAGATGACGTGCTTACCGGCCGCGGCGGCCTGCAGCACAATCGGGTGGTGCAGGTGCGTGGGCGTGCAGACGTCTACCACGTCCACGGCGTCGATCAGCGCCTGCAGCTCGGGAAAGACCCGCGCACCGTAGGCCAGGGCCAGCGGCTCCGCCTCGGTAGCCGTCTCGGCAGCGAAGCCAACGATCTCGGCGTCGGTCTCCGCCCAGCCGGCGGCATGGGTCGTCCCCATGAAGCCCGCGCCGACAATACCCACTCTCATCGTTCGGTTGCCTCCTTGTTTAATGCAATCGTACTATGCGAACGAAACCTGGCTACTTAATCGCGCCAGCCGTGATACTGCGAATCATCTGCCTTGAAAATAGGATGTAGAACAGCAGAATCGGGATCATCGCCAGCGTAAGGGAGGCCAGAACAGCGTTCCAGTCGCTGACAAACTGGCCGAGGAACTGCTG
>JAAYYY010000612.1 GCA_012515125.1 Chloroflexota bacterium | reverse complement strand
TAGGCGGCGAGCGCCTCGGTCACCACTTCTTCCGTCGCGTGTTCGAGGCGGCAGGCCAGGTCGTGAACCTGTTCCCAGGGCAGGCCCAGATGGTCGGCAAGAAAGCGCTCCCACATCTGGTGGCTGCGTTTCACCCGTGTGGCAAAATCGCCCCCCTCGTCCGTCAGGCGCACCCCTCTATACGGCGTGTGGGTCACCAGCCCCTGATCCTCCAGCCGGTGAACCATTTCGGTCGCCGAGACGGTAGAGACGCCGAGCCTGCGGGCCAGCGCCGAAATCGCCACGTCGTCGCCGGGCACCGCCAGCTCGCCCAGCGTCTTGACGTACATTTCCATGCTTTCGTTGAATGGGTCGTGTTTCATCTTCGCCTGCCTGGCTTCTCCTGTCTCACCCTGACCACTGGGCCTCGGCGCCGCTCACCAGCCCGATCATTCACCAGACAGGCGACTCTGTCAAACGGTCAGCGGGCCGGGACGACCTGGAGCAGGTTGTGAATCTCCTGGACGGCGTCCCTGGTATCGGCCTCGTCGACAACCAGGCTGATGCTGCACTCAGAGGAACCCTGGGCAATGGCGATAATGTTGATGCCGGCGTTTCCCAGCGCGCTGAAGAGCCGCCCGGCAATGCCCGGCGTGCCGCGCATGCCCGCCCCCACGACCGTAACAATCGCCACCGGCTCCAGCGCCCAGACGCGGTCCATGTCCCGGCGCCGGAACTCACCCGCGAACTCGTCCTCCAGCGCGCCGATCACCGTCGTGGCGCTGCTTCCCGGCACCGAAAAGCAGATGGACTGCTCCGATGAAGCCTGGCTGATGAGCAGGACATTCACCCCCTGTCGCGCCACGGCGCTAAAGGTGCGGGCGGCAATGCCCGGTATGCCCAGCATCCCGTTGCCCTCCAGGGAAATGAGGCTCTGGTTGCCAATGGCGGTCACGGCCTTCATCGCGCCGTTGCCGGCTACCGGGGAGCCGTCGGCGACGATGAGCGTGCCCGGATTCTCCGGGTGAAAGGTGTTCTTGATGCGCAACGGGATGCCTGCTTCGACACAGGGGCGGATCGTGCGCGGGTGCAGGACGCGGGCGCCGTAATAAGCCAGCTCCCCCACCTCCCGGTAGGTCAGCGCGCGAATGGTATGCGCCTCCGGCACCAGGCGCGGATCGGCGCTCATCACGCCGTCCACGTCGGTCCAGATCCAGACTTCGTCGCTCGCCAGCGCCCGGCCCAGCAGGGCCGCCGTATAGTCGGAGCCGCCCCGGCCGAGCGTCGTGGTAATGCCGTCGGGCGTCGCCGCGATGAAGCCGGTGACTACCGGGATGGTGTTTGCCGCGAGAAGCGGCGGCAGGGTCGCCTCGATATGGGACGCGGTTTCTTCGACCAGCGGCGTGGCATCCTGGAATCCGGCGTCGGTGACGATGAGCGCTGTGGCATCGACGGCGGCGGCCGGCCGGCCGGTGGTCTGCAGGGCAGCAGCGACGATACGCGCCGCCATCTGCTCGCCCATGCCGGCAATCGCATCCAGCGCGCGGGGGGTCAGCTCGCCCAGCACGCGCACGGCGCCGCACAGGTCGCTGAAACGGCGGACAAAGGCGTCGATCTCGGCCAGCAACGCCTGCCGCAACTCCCCCTCTTCCACCACACCGGCTATCGCCTCCTGATGTACCTGGCGGAGCAGGGCGGCGATCTCGCGGGGCTTTTCGGCATCATCCGCCACGGCCGCGTGAGCGCCTTGCAGGAGCAGATCGGTGACTTTTACCGGCCGGATACCCATGGCCGAGACGACGACGACAACCTGGTGGCCCTCGTCAACCTGTTGCCCAACCAGCTCCACCGTCCGCCGGATGGCTGCCGCGCTCCCCACCGACGTACCGCCAAATTTCATCGTTAGCTGCATAGTTGTCTCAACTTTCGTTCAGCGCCTGCGCCAGATCGGCAATCAGGTCTTCGGTCTCCTCGATGCCGGCGGCGAAGCGCACGAGATTGTCCGGGATGCCAATCGCCGCCCGTTCCTCTGCGGACAGCTCGTAGTAGGACATAATCGCCGGCTGCTCGATGAGGCTCTCCACGCCGCCCAGGCTGGGGGCGATGTACGGAATGGTCGTCGCGTCGATAAGGCGGGACGCTGCCTCAAGCGCCGTCTGTCCCGGGCGAGGGGCCACCGTGAACGTGACCACGCCGCCGAAGCCGGCCATCTGCGTGCGTGCGATCTCGTGATCAGGATGGCTCGGCAGCCCCGGATACCAGACCCGCTCCACGCGCGGATGGTTCTCCAGGAATTGGGCAACGCGCCGGCCGTTCTCGTTATGCCGGCGCACGCGCAGGTCCAGCGTCTTCAGGCCCCGTTCCAGCAGGAAGGCGGCATGGGGATCGAGGACGCCGCCGAGCATCCCCTGGCTCTGGCGCAGCGCGTGGATGAGGCCTGCCTCGCCCACGACCACGCCCGCCATCACGTCGTTGTGCCCGGCGAGGTATTTCGTGGCGCTGTGCACGACGAGGTCGATGCCCCAGGCCAGTGGGCGCACATTGCAGGGGGTGGCAAAGGTGGCGTCGATCATCGTCTTGACCCGGCGGCGGCGAGCGATACTAGCCAGGCGCTCCAGGTCGGCCACGCGCAGGTAGGGGTTGGTCGGGCTTTCGCTGACGATCAGGCGCGTCTCCGGCCGGATGGCGGCCTCCAGCGCCGCGTAATCGCCCACCGGAACCTGCGTGCTTGCCACGTTAAAGCGGCGCAGAAAAGTGCTGCAGAAGTGGCGCGTTTTCCGGTAACAGTCGTCGGTGAAGATCACGTGGCTGCCCGCAGAGAGGATCGCCAGCAGGGTGTTGGTGATTGCCGCCATGCCGGTGGGGTAGAGGAGCGCATCGTCGCCCTGGTCTAGCGCCGCCAGCCGTTTTTCGACCTCGCGCACGGTCGGGTTGCCGTAGCGCCCATACTCGCCGCGCTCGGGCGGGGCCCACATCTTCGCTTCCATGTAGGCGCGCAGGTCGGCCGTATCGTCAAAGGTGTAGGTCGCCGTCTGCACGAGCGGCGTGGTCAGCGCGTGGTGTGCGTGGCGCCGCCGCCCGCCGGCAGGTCCGTGGACGGCAGCCGTTCCCGTTCCCGACTCCCGCTCTGTCCAGACCGGTGTCCGCTTCTCTGTCTCTGTCAACATGGCGATCCTCCTGCCGTTAAAACAAAAACGCCTCTTCTGAGAAGTAAGAAGAGGCGCTGCGCGTAGAGCACGTTTCTCATCTTCCAGAAGTGTCCCAAATGGGCAACTTTCTGCCGGAATTAGCACCATTTCGCCGGTCGGCCTTTCGTGGAGTGTGTCGCTCTCCTGCCAGGCCAGACCCTTGCGGTTGCTGAGGCATCATCGGGCCGGTCCCTCCGCCTCTCTGGATAAGAAGTTGCTGGTCTATTTAATTGTTGGCGAACACTATAGCAGCCGCCAGCAGCGCTGTCAAGCGGGCATACACCGGCTATAATCAGCTTATGCTGCTGATCCTCGCCCACGAGAACGCCGACTTTGATGCGGTCGCCGCTCAGCTTGCGGCCCACAAGCTTTTCCCCGAAGGCGTGCCGCTGCTTTCGCGACGCGTCAACCGGAATGTCAAGCAGTTTCTGTCCCTCTACTGGGACTCGCTGCCATACATGCATGCTGAAGACTGGAAACGGCAGCGCGTCGAGAAGGTGATTCTCGTCGATACCCAGTCGGTTCCCGGTATCCGTGGTGTGCGTGAGGACACAGCCGTGTACCTGATCGACCACCACTCGCCGGAAGGGATCGACCCGGCCTGGGAGAGCCAGGTGGAACCGGTCGGCGCGACGACGACGCTGCTCGTGGAGCGGCTGCGCGCCAACGGTCTGTCGCTCACGGTGCTGGAGGCCACGTTGATGCTCCTGGGCATTTACGAAGATACGGGCTCGCTCACCTACGGCACGACGACCTCCCGCGACGCACAGGCCGCCGCGTGGCTGCTGGAACACAACGCCGACCTGAACATCGTGCGCCGCTTCCTGGACATCCCGCTCTCTGAGGCGCAGCAGGAGCTGTACAACCGCCTGCAGCGCGGCGTTCAGTGGTTGAAGGTGGAAGGCAAGAGCATCGCCCTGGCCCAGACCATCGCCCCCCGGGGTTTCGACGACGAGGTCTCCGCCGTAGCCCACCGGATGCGCGACGCGCTCAACCCGGACGGACTCTTCATTCTGGTCAAGCTGCCGCAGCACGTTCAGCTCGTCGCACGCAGCACGAGCGACGACGTTGACGTGGCGGTCGTCGCCCGTGCTTTCGGCGGCGGCGGGCACGGCCGGGCCGCTGCTGCGACGATCATGGACCTCTCCCTGGACGACGCCGTAGCGCGGGTGCGCGACCTGCTGCCGCAGGCTGTGGAGCCGATGGTGCGCGTCTCGGCGATCATGTCCCTCGGCGTACAGACTCTCACGGCCGAAACAACTGTGGCGGAAGCGGCCCGGCAGATGCAGCGCTTCGGCCACGAGGGATACCCGATCGTCGATGCCGAGAGCGGCCGGCTGATCGGCCTGCTCACCCGGCGGGCCGTCGATCGGGCCATGCGTCACGATCTGGGCCGGCTGGAAGTCAGCCAGGTGATGAAGAGCGGGCGCGTGACTGTTTCCCCGCACGACTCCATCGAGCGCGTGCAGCAGCTGATGATCGAAGAGGATTGGGGCCAGATCCCGGTGGTCGAGCCCGCGACGGCGGACCGCGAGCTTAACGGGCAGTCTGCCGACCGGCTGATTGGCATCGTCACGCGCACTGACCTTCTGCGCCTGCTGGGCCGGCCCATCGAAGAAACGGCGCCCGCCAACAGGCGCGCTCTGTTAGCCAGCGGCCTCTCGCCGGCCGTCTGGGCCCTCGTGCAGCATACCGGCGAGGTTGCGGCCCAGATGGGCATGCCCATCTATTTCGTCGGTGGGCTGGTTCGCGACCTGCTTCTAGAGCTGCCTGCGGTCGATCTCGACATCGTCGTGGAAGGGGATGCCATCGCCCTCGCCCAGGAGCTGCGCCGCCGCTTCGGAGGCCGGGTGCGCAGCCACGCGCGCTTCGGCACCGCCAAGTGGCTCCTGTCGCGCAACGCCTGGCGCCGTCTGGCCCCCGATGCCGCGCTGGACAAGGCGCCGGCGACCATCGACTTTGTCACCGCGCGGACCGAGTTTTACGAACGGCCTTCGGCGCTGCCGGAGGTGGAGCGCGGCTCGATCAAGCTCGATCTGCACCGCCGCGACTTCACGATCAACACTCTGGCGATCCGTCTGGACGGCGCCTATCTGGGCCAGATCCTCGACTTTTACGGCGGAATGCGCGACCTGGAGCGCGGCCTGATTCGCGTCCTGCACAGCCTGAGCTTCATCGACGACCCGACCCGTATTTTGCGCGCCGTGCGCCTGGAACAGCGGTTGGGCTTCCAGATCGAGCCGCGCACCAGGGAGCTGATCGCCGACGCGCTGCCCATGCTCGACCGGGTCACCGGAGACCGCATCAGGCACGAGATGGAGCTGGCGCTGCGCGAGGCCGCCCCGGTGCCCGTGATGGAGCGGCTGGCAGAGCTGCGCATTTTGCATGAGATTCATCCCGAAGCGGGCTGGGATCAGGCGACCGCCGAAACGTTCCGGCAGTTGAGCCGGCTCATGAAAGAGCCATTGTGGCACGAGGCGCTGCAGGGAGAATCGCCGGCCTCTGTCTATTTCGCCCTCTGGCTGGCGCCGCTGAAAGAAGAGGTGCGCGAGGCGGTGATGGACCGGCTAAAGGTGCGCCGCAGCACCCGCGACGAGGTGCATGGGCTGGTCAACCTGCTGGGCCGCCTGGAGGCGCTGCCCGCCGATCCCCTGCCGAGCGCCGTCGAGCAGGCCCTCCGACCTTTTGCGCCGCACCCCCGCATCCTGCTCGCCGCCCGCGCCGCCGTCGCCGGATCGCCCCTCGCCGCGCTGCTCGACAGCTACCAGCGCGACTGGCGGCACGTGGAGACCGTTCTGGACGGCAACGATCTCCGCGCCCTGGGCCTTAAGCCGGGCCCGCATTATGCCTTCTTGCTGGATCAGCTACTGGCTGCCCGCCTCGACGGCCGGGTCGCCACAGAAGCCGAAGAACGCGCCCTGCTGGCGGCGCTACTGGAAGAGGAATAAGCCCTGCTTGCTCAGAATGTGGAAAGCTGGGTTTCCTCGGGCGCGGCCGGCGGACCCGGCTTGAACAGGGCGACGGCGAGGTCGTGCTCGCCGTCCATGAGCAGCGTCAGCTGTCTGGGCGGGTGGAGCCGGGCCAGATCGATCACCTTCAGGTAGGGAGCCAGATTCGCGTCGGGTGGAGATAGTGAGGGCAGCTCGTTGGGCGCGTCGTCGTAGAAAGCCCAGTTGAACCAGCTATCCGGCTGGTTCAGGTGGAGGGGGAGCGAATGGATCCCTCCTTCGACGAGATCCTGGAAGAAGTGGGTGCCGTAGGACAGCTCCGGCGTGTCCGAACCCTGGGCGACGGCCATCTCGATGAGAACCCTGGTGTTAAAGATATCGGCGTAGCTGACGCGCACGCCCAGGTCGATATTCGCGCTGCCCCAGCGGCCCGGCCCGAGCAGGATGTAGCGCTCCTCTGCCAGCAGCTCGTTGAGCCGGCCGATGGCCCGCCCAATTTCCAGCCGCGTGCTCTGCTTCTGGATTTCCCCGTAGCGGCGGGGATCGACGACGACCAGATAACGAATGGCTTCCACCTTGCCCCCCGGGACGAGGCCAGACGTGCGGAAGAGAAGCTCTTCATCGGCGAGATCGGCCGGAATGGTGACCGTTTCGTCGGGGCTGCGCACGCTGAGCGGGCGGCACTGCAGCAGGACAAGCCGGTATGATGGTTTCGGGCGGCCGGGGATGATGTCTATGGCGAACTCTATATCCACCGGGGTCTGGTAGACGGCTTCCAGGTTGCGCAGGGTATTGCGCATCAGGTCCACAAAAGCGGCGTCCCGGACGAGCGAATCGAAGGTCAGCACGAGCGTCCCGCAATCTACCAGGCTGCTCGTGGAGACCAGCTCCTGAACGTAATCCTCTTTGCAGTCGGAGGCGATGAATCGCAGATAGGGGTAGTCGAGGGACAGCACCTTCTGGACCGGAAGCGTGACCATCGCGTTGGCTTCGAGGTCAATCACGTCCACGTAGTGCTGGGAGTAGCGGCGGATGGCGCTGGCGCTGCTTTCGGGCCGCAAGTGCGCGTGGCTCAGGGCAATCATCCGCGGGTAGTCGTCGCTGACCCGATCAACGGCGCGGGTGCCGAGCCCCCACACGAGGCGCAGGAAACCCTCTTCGCGGCGAATCTTCGGGTGCCAGCGGAAC
>JAAYYY010000611.1 GCA_012515125.1 Chloroflexota bacterium | reverse complement strand
GTCAAAGTCGTCGTGGGCATAGAAGACAGCCGCGGCCCATGGCCCATCGTCGCCCTGTGTGGCCAGGGTCATGACGTGGTGGGCAGACAGGTATCCCAGCGCCTGCGCGCGGACATCGGCCGGCATATTACCGTCCCGCTCCCTGCCAGCGCTGGAACAGGTCCCGTGGCAGCGTGATTCCCAGAATGTCCAGGAGCCGGTTAACCGTCTGGTTGATGATGTCGTCAACATTCTGCGGCCGGTGATAGAAGGCCGGAAGCGGCGGGGCCACAATAGCCCCCATTTCGGTGACCTGGACCATCAGCCGCAGGTGGCCGAGATGCAGCGGCGTTTCACGTGGAACAAGTACGAGCGGCCTCCGATCCTTCAGAGTTACGTCGGCGGCGCGCAGAAGCAGATTATCGCTGTACGAGAGGGCAATACCGGAAAGCGTCTTCATGGTGCAGGGGGCCACAATCATGCCCATCGTTAGAAACGAACCCGAGGATATCGCCGCCGCAATATCCTTGAAGCGGTACGTCTCATCCGCCAGCGCTTCGACTTCAGCGGCGCTGTATTCGGTCTCCAGGCCAATTGTCTGTGCTGCGGCGCTGCTCATCACCAGATGTGTCTCAATGCCCTCGACGGCACGCAGTACTTCCAGCAGGCGTATGCCATAGATCACGCCACTGGCTCCCGTGATCCCGACCACCAGTTTGTTTGCCATTGCCCGTACCAGACTCCTTTCTACGTTATGTAAAGCTGCACGCCCCGGCGATTTGATTATAATCATCCCTCATACCCGTTGGCGCTGCCAGCTTGTAGAGGATGGCCCTTGTGAAACAACGATTCGTAAGCGATCTGCAAACGCACGACGAGCTGGTGAACGAGCCCTTTCTTCTCCAGGATGTCGTGCGAAGGACCACGCGTGACGGCCGTCCTTACCTGCTATGCACCTATGCCGACCGCACCGGGCAGGCGGCGGGCGTCTTCTGGGACGTACCAGAGCACATCGAGAAATGGATCCGCCCCGGACTGGCGGTGCTCGTCACGGGCCGGATTACCGAATACCGTAACGCGCCCCAGATCAACACGACCGATCTCAACCGCTGGCACCAACCGGAAATGGCCCTTTTCCTGCCGTCGAGCAAACGCCCACGCGCCGAGATGGAGTCAGAGCTTCTGGGCTATATCGACCAATTGGGGACGCCGTGGCAGGAGCTGGTGTCCGACGTGCTGCTTGCCCCCGCCTTCTACCATCGCTTCGTCGAGGCGCCCGCAGCGCGGGGCATGCACCACGCTTTCGTCGGGGGCTTGCTGGAGCACACGTTGAGTATGGCCCGGTTGAGTCTCATTCTGGCCGACCATTATCCCTACGTCAACCGGGACCTGCTGCTCGCAGGGGCGCTCCTGCACGACGCCGGTAAAGCGCTGGAGTACGAGATTGCCAACGGAATCAGCTTCTCCGACGACGGGCGGCTGGTCGGCCATATCGTGCGTGTCGTGGCGATGGTCGAGCGGGCGGCGGCGGAGCGACCCGAGATAGACGAAGAACAACTGCGCCAGCTCGTGCACCTCCTCGTATCGCACCACGGCACCCTGGAATGGGGCTCGCCCGTCGTCCCAAAGACCCTGGAAGCCATCCTCCTGCACCAGATCGACCTGCTGGACAGCCGGGTGCAGGGGTTCTTCGACCATCTGCAGGCCAACTATGGCGAAGACGGCTGGAGCGTGCGGGCCAGCCATATGTTTAACACAGAGCTGCGCCGTCCCGAAGGATTTGGCGTGGACGAGCCGCCAATTGTCGAGGACGGGGAAATCGGCTTCGACGAGTAAGCCGCCTCAGCCGGGTAGGGGGAACGAACCCCTGCGGGTCCGTCCCCCCTCAACGATTAACCGGCGCTCTCTGGCACCGGCAGACTTTCCAGCCGATCGACCAGCTCCGCAAGTACGTCAAAGCCACCCTGCCAGAAGGCCGCATCGCGGATGTTGATACCCGCGCGCGAAAGGATACGTTCCGGCGCGTCGCTGCCACCGGCGGCAAGAATGGCCCGGTAGCGAGGCTTGAAGCTTTCGCCTTCATCGCGATACTGCTGGTAGAGGGCCAGCACCAGGAGCTGCCCGAAGGCGTAGGCGTAGACGTAGAACGGCGTCTTATAGATGTGGGGGATAGCCTGCCATTCGTAGCGGAAATCGTCTGTCAGCTCAACCGCATCGCCAAACTGCTCCCGCAGGTTCTCCAGATAGCGATCCGAGATCGCATCAACCGAGCCTCCGGCGGCGATCAGATCGTGCGCAGTGCGCTCGAAAATCGCAAAGAACGACTGGCGCATGATCGTGGCATAGGCGTCGTCCATCTGGCGGAACAGGAGCGCCTGCTCGACGTCCGGAGCAGGCTGGTCGGCCAGCAGGCGATCGATCAGCAGCATCTCGCCAAAGGTCGATGCCGTCTCTGCGAGAGGCAGGCAGGGATGCTGGGTCAGCGCCGGGTGGTGTTCGGCAAGCATCGAATGGACGGCATGGCCCAGCTCGTGCGCCATCGTTGCCACGTCTTCCGGGCGCCCATGATACGACTGCAGCACCCAGGGGGTCAGGGCCGGCTCGATGGTGGCACAAAAGGCGCCGCTGGCTTTCCCCACACGTACTTCGCTGTCGAAGTGTTGTTCGTCCAGGACGCGCCGGGCCAGATCGGCGAGCTCCGGCGCGAACTGGTGGTAGCTCTCCAGGACCATCGTTACGGCCTCGGCAAAGTCGTACTCCTGGTCGGTCTCGCCGACGGGCGCATAGATGTCGTAGCGGCGCAGCCTGTCCATTCCCAGCCAGCGCGCCTTCAGGCGGAAGTAGCGCTGGAAAAGGACGGCGTTCTGGCGGCATACCTCCAGCAGGGTGTCCACCACGTCGTCCGGAATATCGTTGCTCAGGTTGCGGGCCGCAATCGGGCTTTCGTAGCCCCGCAGCTTAAGCTGCTCGCTAAGCCAGTCGCGGGCAATCGCCTGGTAGATCTGGCCCAAAATCAGCGCATCGTGGCTGTAGACACGGAATAGCTCCTGGAACGCCGCAGCGCGCATCTCGGGGTCCGGGTGGCGATAGTAGACCGTCAGTTCGCCACGGGTCATCTCCTTCTCTTCCCCGTTCACCGGCAGCTTGAAGGTATAACGATTGGTGATGGCGTCGTAAAGCGTATTCAGGGCATTGACGCCGTTGACGTCCTTCAGGTTGATGATCCGCTCCTCCGCTTCGCTCAGCGTATACGGTTTTTGCAGGCGCAGCTGCTCCAGCCAGTAGCGGTACGGCCCGCCGGCCTCCAGGAGCCGCTCGGCGGCCTCGTCGTCCAGCGACTTCCACCACAACTGGAAGAACATGGTGCGGTTGTCCAGGTCGGCAACCAGCTGCTGCATGCGCGCCCTGAGATCGAGCGCCTTCGGGTTCTGCGTATCGGCGGCAAAGGTGAGGGACGAAAAGCCTGCCAGGCGCGACGCCTGGCGGTAGAGCGCCTCATAATCGTCGATTATCGCCCGGAAGCTATCCGGCGCGATGTCGGGCGAAAGCTGCTCGCGGTAAGCGGCAAAGGCTTCAACTCCCTCCTGCAACGTGGCCACAGCTTCGTCGACGGCCGGGGCGTCAACACCGGCGAATAAATCGTCGAGTCGCCAGGGTCCCACAACATAACCGTTCTCACTCATGGTCTTCTCCTTTGTACACTAGCGGCCCTGGCGACGCGCCACTTCTTGCGTCGTCTGCCGCAGCTTAATGATGGTATCGGCGGGATAAATACCCTTGCGCAGGCTGAGATTAGCATAGATCAGGCTGCGCGGCCCTACCAGCGTGCCCGGGTTCAGCACAGAGTTGCAGCCCGTCTGTGCGCCGTCGCCCAGGATCGCGCCCATCTTGGCCAGCCCGGTATCGACGGACTCGCCTTCCCAGGGCAGGATGATCGTCGGCCTTTTCCCCGTGACAGGATCTTTCTCGCTGATTACCGTAAGATTACTCAACTTGGTGCCGGCCCCAAGATTGACGCCATGCCCCAGAACACTATCGCCCACGTAGTTAAAGTGTGGCGCGTGCGCCCCGGGCAGAAACAGGCTGTTCTTCGCCTCGCTGGCATGGCCCAGGATGCTGCCAGCCAGCATGATCACGTTCTCGCGCACGAACGCGCCGTGGCGCACAACCGCCCCAGGGCCGATGTAGGCCGGCCCAAGAACGTAGGCGCCCGGCTCCACACGCGCTCCGGCGGCAATGACGATGGCACGGTCGCTGACATAGGCGCCGGGCATGACCTCGCCCTCCACGCGCCTCTCTGGCGCCAGCCGGGCCACATGGGCCGCCAGGAGCGGCAGAACCTGCCAGACGTAGGTGCAGCCCTCGAAGAGCGCGGCAATCTCCGGGTCGTCGAGATCAAAGTAGTCGGCCGGATGTAACATCGCTTCCAATCTCCCGATAATCTCCCCGACGCGTCAGCTAGAGCCCCAGCGCCGCACCTATAGCCGGTGTGATCTCCACCAGAAAATCATGCACCGGCTCCAGGGCCAGTCCGATCAGCGCCCAGACCGG
>JAAYYY010000610.1 GCA_012515125.1 Chloroflexota bacterium | reverse complement strand
CTGTTCCGCGCTGACGATCTGGAGCTGCGCCGCCAGGAGTGCGCGGCGCTGATTGGCCCTAACGGCTCGGGCAAGACGACCTTCCTGCGCACGATCCTCGGCGAGATTCCGCCGCTGGAGGGCGAGGTCCGGCTTGGGGCCAGCCTGCACATCGGCTACTTCGCGCAGGCGCACAGCCAGCTCAACCCGGCGCTGACGGTACTGGACGAGCTGTTACAGCGGCGCGATATGCAGCTGAGCGAAGCGCGCAGCTATCTCGCGCAATACCTGTTCCGTGGCGATGATGTCTTCAAGCGGGTCAGTGCGCTCAGTGGTGGCGAGCGCGGCCGGCTGGCGCTGGCCCTCCTGGCCCTCGAAGATGCCAACTTCCTGCTTCTGGACGAGCCGACGAATCATCTGGACATACCGGCCCAGGAAGTGCTGCAGGCCGTGCTGGAGCAGTTTGCCGGAACCATCCTGCTCGTCAGCCACGACCGCTATCTCGTCAATCGTCTGGCCACGCAGATCTGGGAGCTGCACGACGACGGGTTGACCGTATTTGCCGGGCCGTATCAGGACTATCTCGCCGAGCGTGACGCTGCCCGCGCGGCGCACGCCCCGGCCGGCAGCCAGAACAGCAGCGGCAACGGCCGGCAGCCCGAAGAAGAGCGCAGCGGTCTGAGCAAGAACGAGCTGCGGCGCCTGCGCGAGCGCGTCCAGAAGCTGGAAGCGGAAATCAGCAGCACCGAAAAGAAGCTGGAGGACGTGACCGCCGCCCTGCAGGTAGCTTCGGCTGCGGAGGACGTTGGCAAGATCCAGAGCCTGAGCATAGAATACGCCGCGACCGCCAGCCAACTTGAAGAGCTGATGGCTGCGTGGGAAGAGTTGGCCCATGAGCAAGGAATGGCCGGATAAGACCCTCGTCGGCCTCACCGGTAACATCGCCACAGGAAAATCAACCGTCATGCGCATGGCTGCCGATGCCGGTGCGCTGACGATCGACGCCGATAAGATCGTCCACCAGTTGCTCGACGGCGACGGCGAATTGCAGGCGGCAGTCGCCGCCGCCTTTGGGCCGGCCGTACGCCGTGCTAACGGCACCATCGACCGTACGGCGCTGGCCGACATCGTCTTCAGTAACCCGGAGCGGCTGCGCGAGCTGGAACGGCTCGTTCACCCCGCCGTGCGCCGCCAGATCCGCAAGCAGATTGACGACAGCGACGCGACTGTGGTCTTTGTCGAGGCGATCAAGCTGCTGGAGGGTGGGCTGGCGGAACTCGTCGATCAGGTCTGGGTGACGCGGACACAGCGGCGCACACAGATTGAGCGCCTGATGGTCTGCCGCGGGATGGATGCCGAGACAGCGGCGATGCGCGTAAACGCCCAGCCGCCGCAGGAGGCCAAAGTTGCTCGCGCCGACGTCGTCATCGACACCGACGGCACGATGGAATCAACCCGCGAGCAGTTTGCGATAGCCTGGGAACGGCTGCCCGCGCCGGGCACGGCGGCGCCGCCTGAGAGGCAGACATCTACATCTCGACCTGTCGCGGCGACGGTAGAGGCGATACCCCAGAAGCCGCAAGCGCGCGCCGAGACAATGGCCGCCACGCCGGCATCGCCGCCTGACCTGCTCGTCCGGCGGGCGCGCCCTTCTGACGTTGCCGCCGTCCTGCTGCTTATGCAGCGGGCGACGGGCGGCGCCTTGCAGATGAAGCGGGCCGATCTGTTACTGGCTCTGAGCGAGCGCAGCTATCTGATCGCCCAGGAGGGCACAGAGATCAACATGGTCGTGGGCTGGAGTACGCATAGTACGACGGCAGTCGCCATTGACCAGGTCTACGCCTATCCACCCGAAGCGGCCCTGTCCAGCGGGCCGGCCGTTCTGGCAGAGATCGAAGCCTCGGCCCGCGAGCTGATCTGCGAAGTCATCTTTGCCTATCTGCCGCCAGACGCAAGCCCGCCGGTGCGCCAGCTGTTCGAACAGTCCGGCTACCGGCCGATGAGCAGCCGCGACCTGCGCCGGGCCTGGGCGCCAGTCGTCTCCGAAACCCAGCCGGCTTCCACTGCGCTGTGGGGCAAAATCCTGCGGGACGTGCGTATCCGTTGAGCGTCGATGTACCTTCGTATAGATAGGATGCAGCGATGAACAGTCTGAAAGCGTGGATCAACCAGCACCCCAACCTTGCCGCCTGGTTCGTCTTGGGGCTGGGCATGGTCCTTATTCTCGTTTACGAGGCCCGCGACGTCGGGCTGGAAACGCGCCAGTGGTTCTGGCTGGTCGTCATTACGGTCCTGGTCGCCGGCGCCTGCATCTGGATCATCAGCTGGGGTGATGACGACGACGAAGAAGACGTCGAGG
>JAAYYY010000609.1 GCA_012515125.1 Chloroflexota bacterium | reverse complement strand
GTGCAGCGCCTCCACCGCGTCGCGCACGCGATTCGGGTAGACGCAGACGGCGGCGACGGTGAGATCCTTTCCGTTCATGCCCAGCCCCTCGACGAGGTCCTGGCGCAGGGGCTGTTTCGCCTTCGCCGCCAGCCGGCGCACCCGGCCCGGCGTATCGTCGCCGGAGAGCGTGGTCAGGTCCATGAGCGTGATGGCCTTCAGCAGCCACGCCGCCTGCCACTCCTTCTTCACCGACCGGCGCTTGGGCAGCGTAGCGACGCGCCGCTCCACCGCGCTCCGGTTCACCTGCCTGTCCATAAACATCGCCAGATCGAGGGGGAGACCGGGGTTGTTCAGTTTTTCAGGAGCCATCGTTTCTCCTCATTAACGACCGCAGCGGCTACCTGCCGCATAGTCCATTGTAGCAGAGTGCAGGGATACGTACAGACTGCTGACAGGCGACTTGGCAGGCCGCACGTCTTGAGGCTGCACGGCTTCCCCGCTACAATCTCCACCATTCACCACACCACAGGAGACCACCCATGAGACTCGGCATCATGTTGGGCTATGCTGCCGGCCGGCTGGAGCTGCCGGTCGAGCTGGTACAGGAAGCGGACCGGCTGGGCGTCTACGCCGTCTGGACCGCCGAGGCGTATGGCTCCGATGCCGTCTCGCCGCTGGCCTGGCTCGGCGCGCTGACCGAGCGCATCCACCTGGGCACGGCGATCATGCAGATGCCGGGGCGCACGCCCGCCAACACGGCGATGACTGCGATGACGCTCAACCAGCTCTCCGGCGGGCGCTTCCTGTTGGGGTTGGGGCTTTCCGGCCCGCAGGTGGTCGAAGGCTGGCACGGCGTCAGCTATGCCCGCCCGCTGGCCCGCACGCGCGAGTACGTGGAGATCGTGCGGGCCATCTTCCGGCGAGAAGAGCGTCTGCAATACGACGGCGCGCTCTACCAGATTCCCTACCAGGGCGAAGACGCCACCGGCCTGGGCAAGCCGCTGAAGAGCACGCTGAAAGCCGACCCGGACATCCCCATCTATCTCGCCGCCCTCGGCCCGAAAAACGTCGCCCTCGCCGCCGAGATCGCCGACGGCTGGCTGCCGCTCTTCTTTTCGCCGGGCAAATTTGACGAGATCTACCGGCCCGCCCTGGAAGAAGGTTTCGCCCGTGCGGGCGGCGGCAAGTCGCTGGACAGCTTCGACCTGGCGCCCATGGTCCCGGTGGTCATCGACCGCAGTCTCGACGCCTGTTACAACGCCCTCCGGCCGATGCTCGCGCTCTACATCGGCGGGATGGGCTCGCGGGAGCGCAACTTCTACAACGACCTCGCCGTGCGCTACGGCTTCGAGCAGGCTGCTCGCGAAGTGCAGGACCTTTACCTCTCCGGCGATAAGTTCGCGGCGATGAGCGCCATCCCCGGCGAGCTGATCGACGAAGTAGCCCTCGTCGGCCCCCGCGAGCGCGTGCGCGAGCGGCTGCAGCTCTGGCGCGAGAGCCCCGTGCGCACCCTGAACATGATGATCTCCGACGTCGCTACCCTGCGCACCATGGTCGAGCTGGTGGCCGAAGGAGCAGCATGATGGCCCGCAAACGCAGCACAGGGCGTGAACGGCAGCACCACGGCATCCCCGATCTGGAGCCCTATCTGGACTGCCCGGCCGACGCGGCGCTGGGGCTGGATCCTCTCGCCGTCGGCTGGCTCCACCGCAACCGGCCCTTTCCCACCGGCCCGGTCGGCGATGACTTTCTCGCCGCCCTCCTCCCCTTTTGTTTCGAGGAAAACCTCGTCTGCGCGGTGCGCGTGCCCCGCCGCTGCCCGCTGTGCAACGAGATCGTGCC
>JAAYYY010000608.1 GCA_012515125.1 Chloroflexota bacterium | reverse complement strand
GCTCAGGGAATCATCCTGGCAACAGTGGTGGCGGGCCATTGTACTGCCGCTAGGGGCCGTCGCCGGCGCGCTGCTGGCGTTCCGGCGGCTGGCAGGCAGGGGCGCGGCGGACTATGAGGTCAAGCGCTCTCCCCTGTCGCGCCGTCTGATTGTCGATACAGGACGGGCAGGGCAGAAGAAACACCGCATTCTGGGGCTCATCGAGGTGGACGTGACGGAAGCACGGCGCCGGCTACACGCGCACAAGGAAGCGAGCGGCGAGACGGTTTCGTTCACGGCGTTTGTGCTGGCCTGCCTGGGGAAGGTGACCGAGCGCAATAAGTATTTCCACGCGCGGCGGGACTTCTGGGGGCGCATCATCTTGTTCGACGAGGTGGACTGCGCGACGATGATCGAGATCGAGTACGAGGGACAGAAGTTCCCGTTGGGGCACGTGATCCGGGGCATCAACCGGCGTTCCGTGCGCAGCATCCACGAGGAAATCCGGGCGGTGCAAGCCGATCCGCAGCGCAGCCCCAGCCTGCAGCGCCCCGAATGGATGACGACGGCGTTTCTGGTGATGCCAGGCTTTGTGCGCGATCTGTTCTATCGCTTTGTGGTGCGGTCCCCGCGGCTGGCCAAAGAGCAGGTGGGGACGGTACAGGTCTCTGCGGTGGGCATGGTCGGCGAGGGGAGCGGCTGGGGCATTGGCACGGGCTCGCCGTACACGACGTCGCTGCTACTGGGGGGCATCGAGAAGAAGCCGCGCCTGATTGACGGTCAACTGGTGGAGCGGGAGTTTCTGAGCGTGACGGTCGAGCTGGACCACGACATCATCGACGGGGCGCCGGCCACGCGCTTCGTCACGCGACTGAAGGAGCTGCTGGAGACGGGCTACGGGCTGGACGGCCTCGACGGCACGGCGCCGGCCGACAAAGCTGAGGGTCCCATCCGCAGCCAGCTCTAGGGCCCGGCAATCTCGAAGCTGAACCGCCACGACTCTTCGGTAACGCCCCCGTAGCCGTCGCCGTCATAAGGAGCGTAGTGGAAGATAGCCAGCCCGTTGTACTGGCCGGGCTCGATGGGCGGGCCGTCTTCCCCCCAGCGGAAGACGCCATCCACCAGGGGCCAGCTGTTGCAGGCCGGCTCGCCGCCGCCGAAGACGCAGTAGCCGGGCGTGTTATCCGTATAGGTATACAGCACCTCCCCGGCAGCAGAGCTGATGCGGAACTCCACGGCGGCGATACCCGCGCCCGGCTCGTCGGGTCCATCGACGCGGCGCGCGTCAATGCGCAGCAGGAAATCGGGGTCGTAGGTTAGCTCGCCGACGACCGCGTCTGTTCCCTGCGGCTGGCTGCCGTTGAGCACAAGGGGCGGAAGAGGAAGAGCCGGCTCGTCAGGCGGCGTGGCTTCTTCCGGCAGCGGCGTGGCGACAGCAGGCAAATTGGTGGAGGCGACAGTCGGCGATGTCTGGGACACCTCGGGCGGCACCTCCTGCAACAGAGGATTCGCCGACCGGCAGCCGGCCGTCACGAGCAGGAAAGCCGTGAAGAGCAGTAGAGACCAGCCACAGACCTTCTTCATGTAAATCTCCCACTGGCGCGCGCTCATTCCGGAGCGCCAACGTCGAAGCTAAAGCTCCAGAAACCTTCGGTGATGCCAGAGCCGTCGTCGCTCTCCGGGGTGAAGTGGAAGACGACCTGCACGAAATAGTTGTCCGGCTCGACAGGCGGGCCGTTAGCGCCCCAGCGATAGACGCCGTCTACCATCGGCCAGGGATTGCAGGCCGGCTCGCCGCCGCCGAAGATGCAGTAACCCGGCGTGCCTTCCGTGTGGACGTAGATATCGGAGACAGTGCTGGAGCTGATGCGAAACTCGACACTTTCGATGCCATAACCGGGCTCTTCCGGGCCGCCGTTGCGCCGGGCGTCGATGCGGAACAGGTAGGCGTCGTCGTAAGTCAGCTCGCCGGTGATGGGAGCCGTGCCCTGCGGCTGGCTGCCGTTGAGGACGAGGGGCGGCGGCGGCAGCGGCGTGACCGACGGGGTTGGCGTGGCGGGGAGGACAGGGAGAAAGAGCCGGCTGCCGGTGAAGATGGTCGTATCGGTCAGGCAGTTGGCAAGCTGAATTTCGGCGACGGTCGTGCCAGTGGCCTGGGCCAGCCGGCCCAGCGTGTCGCCCTGCTGGATGATGTATTCGACCCAGCCGGGCGGCGGGTCGCACGGGGTTACTGTGGGTTGGGGCGGCGGGGTGTTTGTGCTGGCGGCTGGAGCAGTCGTAGCCGTCGGTGCGGGGAGCGTTGCCGTGGGCAAGGCCTCCGCGGTAGCGCTTGGCTCCGGCGATGGGGTTGCCGAGGGGGCAGCAGTGGGCGCGGTCGTGGTGGCAGCCTGGGCAATCCCGGTGGCCTCGTCCGTCTCGGGCGTGGTCGTAGCCTGCTCCGGCGTCGGCTGGTCAGGCGGCGCCCGACGGCAGGCTGCCAACAGGCTCATGACGATGATCAGAAACAACGGGGCAGCGATTACGCGTCGTTTAGTCATCGTTCTCTCCAATTAGAGCCTGCGCCTCGGCCAGATTCGGCTGGCAGCGCTCGGCCAGTATGTCATCCTGCAGGAAGCGGTCCAGCGGCTGTTCGGCAGCCTGGGCGACGCAACGCTCGAAATAGGCGGCGGCGCGACGGTAACCGTCGGGGTCGTCGCCGTTCAGGAAAGCGTTCCAGAACTCGGCGGTGCCGCGCGCTTCGTAGGTCTGGGCGAGCAGGCGGTGCTGCTCGCTCTCTTCCAGCTCGCGCTCGGCCTGTTCCAGCTCGGCGATGGAGTCGGCAGCCAACTGCTGCGCCTCAGCCTGCTCCTGGCGCAGGTAATGGCCGATGCTGAGGATGCGGAGGCTATTGCCCAGGCCGATGTGGGCGATGCCTTCTACGGGAAGTCGGCCCTCATCCTCATTGGGGGAACTCTGCGCCGTCGCCAGCGCGGCAGCGTAGGCGTCGCGGGCCAGGGTCGCCAGCTCGATGGCTTCGGCAGCAGCCTCCGCACTGGCATCCGGCTGGCTGTTTTGCAGGATATACTGGGCGCGGAAGTTGTAGACGCCACCGAGCACGGTCTGGGCCTGGGTGTAGGTTGGGTCGAGGTCGAGCGCGCGCTGCAGGGCGTTGGCGGCGGCGGCGAGATCCTCCAGGGGGTCCACGTCGTGCTCGTCATCTTCGGCCAGGTAGAGGTATTGCTGGCCGACGAGAAAATGCACGACCGGGCGCTGCTCCTGCACAGAGGCCGCCGCCTCGAAGGAAGCCAGCGCCTCCTCCGGCTGGTGCAGCAGCTCCTGGATGAGGCCCAGGGCAAGGTGGGCGATGGCCTCCGCTTCGTTCTGCAGGTCCGGGCGCACCAGGGCCGGATCGTCGGCGGCGAAGGGCAGAGGGTCGCCTAACGAGTGGCGCCCCTCCAGCTCGGCAAAGGTGTAGTCGAGGCGCGGGGCCAGGTAGAATTGCAGGGAGAGACGGGGGAAGCGGCCATTGGGATCAGTGATCAGGCCGTAAATGACCATGTGGGCGTTGACGCGCTGGGCCAGGGCAGCGGGCGCTTCCAGAACGGCAAAGGCTTCCGACGACGGCGCATCCTCCTGGCCGACCTGGGCGGCGCGCAGCTCCTCGAAGGAGACGCGGCGGATCTGCAGGTTGTCGTCGCCGGCAAACTCGTCTACCAGCGCTTCGTAGACCCAGCCGCCAAGCTGCTCGCCCTGTTCTGAGGAGCGATCGACGAGCCGGCCCTCGGCGTCCACGACGAGGAAGTCGGCGACGGCGACGTTGAAGAAGCCATCCATCGTGGGCGAGGTGAGCCAGCCGGCCTGGCGGATAACGAGAAAGCCGATGGCGGCGACAAGGGCGACCGAGACGAGGGCCAGCGCGCGCTGGATGCGGGAAGCGCGGGCCAGCTGGCGGGCGCGCGCCTCCTCGCGGGCAGCCTGCTCGCGGCTGGCGTCGATGAACGCCTGTTCGAGCAGGCTGAGCGGCTCGGGCGCCTCGTCCAGCCAGGAGAGGGTCTGCTGGAGACGGGCGCCACGGAAAAGGGCGCCCTCGTCGCGGCCCAGCCCGTCCCAGGTGTAGGCGGCCTCGGTCAGCTCGCGCTGGCGCAGGAGCTTCTCGCGGTCGGCGTCCAGCCAGTTGCGCAGCTTGGGCCACTCGCGGATGAGCGCTTCGTGGGCGACCTCTACGACACGCGTCGGGGCCGTCTGGACCGTGCCGGTGGTGATCAGGCGGGCCGAATAGAGTATTTCCAGGACAGTACTCACGGCCTCGTCGTCCTGATAACAACTCAGCAGCTCGTCCAGCGGCACGCGGCGGCGTGTGTCCGGGGTGGCGCCTTCGTCGTCTTCCGGCTCGCCAATCTCAGTCAGGCGGAGGAAGATGGCCCGGGCGACCTGCTGCTGCTCCGGCGTGAGCCGCTGGTTGAAGACCGTCTCGGCGGTCTGGGCGATGGCGCCGCGCACGCCGCCGGCCTCCTTGTAGCCGGAGAGGGTCATCGTGCGCCCGCGCCGCCGGGCCCACGTCTCCAGCAGGGCGTGGGAAAGCAGCGGCAGCGCGCCGGGCTCGTTCTGGACCTCGTCGAGCATCAGCTCCACAAGCCCTTCCTGGATGCGCCAGTTGCCGAGGGCAGCGGGCTTGACAATGGCGTCAAAAAGCTCTTCGCGGCTCATGGCGCCGATATATTCCTGCTGCTGGGAGACGAGCTCGCGCAGGCCGTCATACTGGGCGCAGTGGGCGTAGAAATCGGCGCGCAGGACGATGAGCACGGTGACCGGCCGGCTGCTCAGCGGATCCACGGCAGCGAGCAGGGCGTCTACAAAAGCCTGGCGCTCCTCCGGCTGGCGACACTGGGTGAACAGCTCCTCAAACTGGTCGACGACGAGCAGCAGATGGCCGCTTTCCTCGCGAGCGAGCAGGCGGCGCACGGCGAGGCCCAGACTATCGGGGTTTTCGGTCAGCTCCCGGGTAAGGGCGGCAACCTCCGACAGCGGCTCGTCCGTGCCCAAGAGCTCCGACGCCAGCGCCTCCAGCGGGTGGGCGGTGGGGGTGAAAAGGCGGATGGCCCAGCCGGCGCTGTCGGTAGGCGGCAGGGAGCCGTCGGGCAGCCGACGGCCCCTGCGCAGGGCTGGAATCATGCCGGCGCGCACGAGCGACGATTTGCCGCTACCTGAGGCGCCGACGACGGCGAGGAAACGGGCCTGCCCCGGCTGGATCTGCTGCAGGCGGTTGACCAACCGCGCTGTCAGCCGCTCGCGGCCAAAAAAGCGATCGGCGTCCGCGGTCGTGTAATATTGCAGCCCCTTGAAAGGCGGCTCGCCCGGCTCGGGGGGCATCTCTTCCAGCTCGCGCACCTCGGCGCTCTGGACGATGGTGGACTGGATGTTGACGACAGCGCCGCGAAAGTCGCCGGAAAGGTCGTAGATGTTGCCGGTCCGGCGGCGGGCTTCTTCGAGCTTGGGGAAGAGGGGCCGGCCGGCTTCCTGCGCAGCGACCGTGCGGACCGGCTCAACCAGGGAGAGGAGCTGCTGGTGGCAGGCATCCTCGGGGCTGAGCTGTTCGGCGGCGACCTGCAGAAAGAGGGCGAGCGCGTTCTGGCCCGCTTCGTCCCGGCGCCCGTGGAGGAGAACGATGAGACCATCGACGCGGTCGGCCGGGCTGTGGCCTTCCGGCAGCAAATGGCGCCAGGGCTGGAGGCGCGCGTCGACGAAAAGAGCGCGCAGGCCGGTATCACCGTCTACCGGGGCGCAGCTCAGAAGCGTCTGGCGCAAATCATGCAGCAGCTGCTCAGAAGCAGGCATAGAAACCAGCGATCAGTTGTCAGTTGTTGGCGGTCAGTTGTCGGATGGCCGTGATGATGAGGGATAGGTGTAAATACAGTATACGTAATCTACAGGTGTCAGGCTATCAGGCTTTTTCAGCCGCGCAGTAAAACAGATTACAGTCAGTCGTCGAGGACGGCAATCGGCTCAATCTCGACAAGAAACTCCTCGTTGGCCAGCGCGGGAACGGCGATCCAGGTGGTCGCGGGCGGGTTGGTTGGGAAGAAGTCGAGCAGCGCTTCGCGGATAGCCCGGCTGTCCCGCATGTAGCCGGCGACGACGTAGATGCGCATGGAGACGACGTCGGCGAGGGTGCCGCCGGCAGCGGCGACGGCTGTGGCCACGTTCTCCAGCGCTTTGCGGGTCTGCACGGCGAGATCGCCGCGCCCGACGATGGCGCCCTTCTCGTCCCAGGCGACCTGCCCGGAGATGTAGACGGTCGTTCGACCCTGCGCGGCGACGACCTGAGAAAAACCATACTGCAGGCTATTGAATAGCCGGTCGGGGTTGAGGTGGCGTTTCATAGCAGGCTCCTTCGGCGCCTCAGGAGAAGCGAGTGACAGCAGCGGCAGGGGTAAGGACGGGCACGTTGAGGTACGCCGCCGCGGAAAGCAGGTGTTCGTCGCTAGTAACCAGCAGCGCGTCCGCCTTTTCGGCGAGAGCGGCGAATTTACGGTCGTCGGGATCGGCGATGAAAGCGTAGTCGACCAGCGGCAGGTCGTCTCTGAGTTCGTTGCGTGACCGGAATAGTGTGGCTACCGGTTCCCAGTCCAGCGGCGGGATTTTTTCAAGCTGGTAGCGCGTCTCCGCCAGGGTCAGCTCGTGCCAGATGAGGCGCAGCCGGCCCTCACGCACCCATTCGATCAGCCGGGCGCTGCTGCTCCGGGGATTGAAGCCGGCGCCGACGAAGATGTTGGAGTCGAGAACGATTTTGGGGGGTGGGCACATTCATCACATCCGCAAGCAGTCGCCATTATAACACATAGCCAAAAGGTCCGTTGGCAGATCCAGTCCGCGTTCGGGCCCGACACCTGGTCCTTCTCCACGCGCACCGGACGGATGCCGGCAGTGGGGCTGCTGAGTGCGGCGATCCTCTCTCTTGAACACCACCCGGCGCCGGGCGGTATTGGATCTCCGTCTTTGCGCTACGAGAATACATGTTTTTCCCAACCGAAATACAGGTCTTCCCTCAGTAGCCTTACATGAGTCTCCCGATGACCCAATCACGCCGACGTTCTAGACTGCTATTAGGTCAGAAAAGCAAGACTGGTGTGAACGGGATTACCTGATTTCAGAGCCTTGAGTAGCGGGACCGCAGCTGAAGGGCCGTTCTAAGGAGGGAGAGAGGATAGCTAGAAAGAAAGATACATACATAGTCCGTGACCTGTCCGCAGCTAAGTGACTTCAACCCAACCAACCCCAAAAAAGGAGCTTGACATGCAACCCACATCGAACAGAGAGTATCTGTGGCGGCCGGAAGCACGCGCCGATGCTGCAGCGAAACTGAAGGCAGCCAAGAATGAAAAGGGCATCACCTACAAAGAGCTAGCCAAGAAGATTGGCGTCAGCAAGTCCTGGTTGGCCTGCGCCATCGACGGTCAACAGTGGGTCCCGCCGGAGTATGCGGACAAGATCGCCAGGGAGCTGGGCGTTGACGATGCGGACGTAGCCTATCTGACCGAACATCCCTACAAGGGCTACGCCGATCCGATCCTGTACCGGCTGCACGAGGTATTTGATACCTTCGGCCCGGCGCTCAAGGAGCTGATTCACGAGGAGTTCGGCAACGCAATCCTCAGCGCGATCGACTTTACGGTTGATGTCGACCGGCGCCCGGACCCCAAGGGCGACCGGATCATCATCACCTTCAACGGCAAGTGCCTGCCTTACAGCCACGCCGGAGTTTACCCCTGGTAAGCCCTCCGCTGCAGGGACTTCCGGGTGGGCCTGGCTACCCAAAACCAAATCTTTAGCCTGAGAGATGGGTAACCACAAGAGAGTGAATTGTGTTTACCCATCTTTCTTAAAGGAGAAGACAATGACAACCCATGCAGAAACCCCGCCCTCCTTTGTTGACAAAGTCAAGGGCACGAAGACGGCTTCGGGTCTGCCATATCCGAAATGGTATATCCCCATTGTCGCCGCAGTAGGCGGCATGCTCTCCATCATGGTGCTGCAGCTGTTCAGCGTCAATTGGGAGCTGATCCCGTGCTTTATTGTGCCCTTTGGCGCTTCTTGTGTTCTGCTCTACGCCGCTCCGGCAGCGCCATTCTCGCAACCCCGCAACCTGGTTGGCGGACACATCATCGCTGCGCTTGTGGGTGTGGCAGTGTTTGTCGTGTTTAAAGAAGCTTCCTGGTGGACGCTGGCGCTGGCCAACGGCCTTGCCATTGCATTAATGGTTGCAACCAAGACCGTGCACCCGCCGGCGGGCGCCACGGCATTTCTACCACTGATCAGTGGGATTACCGATTGGACGTGGGTTCTTGTCCCGGTGGGTGTGGGCACACTGATCCTTCTGGTAATTGCTCTGATCTACAACAACGTGTTCAAGCACCAGCGGTATCCGGCCTTCTGGTATTAGCACCCGCCCACTCTTTTTGGGGGCTGTAGACGCGTTATCGACGGTGCACTCATTGTCAATAACGCGTTCCTGACCATCTATCCTGAGCACCCGGCTCATAGCTGAGTCAGATGTGCTATAATGGAGATAACCTGGTCGGCGTTGGAGATTTCGAGCCGGCTACCTCGTATCAATAGGTGCACGGTGTCAGACAGGCGGCGCCGTCAGGCACAGGGCGTGGAGCGTTTCGGGTAATTGAGGAGAGACATGACCTGGAACTGAGCGATCTGACAGTAGACAAGAGACAAGAATGCCAGCTTAACCTGTGGGTGATGCACGCCGTCACCCACGTCGCGAAGTGTCATGCCGATCAGAATTCCCGGTTATGCGCGTGTCGAGAAACAGCGACGACAACTGGCGCAGGCCGGCGACAGGCCGCGGCAGCTGGGTAACCGCGACGCAGTCGGCGGAGATCCGGTCGGTTGCCATGGCGATCGGGGTATGCAGGACAACTCGTGTGGCCGCGCCGCGCTGCTGCCGCCAGGAGGCGGGTCAGGGGCGGAGGTAAGTAGCGCGGCCGGCGGTCTGTACCGGGTCGTGAGTGGATCGTAGCCGCCCGACCGCCGCCCGGAGCCGGGTCTGGGCTCATCATCGCCCAGATCTGGAATAGTGACTCTGTTGCGTAGCGGCGCAACGGAAGGAGCCTATGGAAAACGTTCTGGATATTCTGCCGATTGGCGTGTTTGTGCTGGATGCCCGGTTTCAGGTCGCCGAAGTCAACAAAACCCTTGCGGAGTTCTTTGGCGTCCCCCAGGAACAGATGCTCGGACAGGACAAAAAACGGCTGGTCCGGGAGAGGCTCAGCAGGATAATGGAGAACGGCTATGCTTTTAGCGCCAGGGTACTCGCTACTTATCGCGACAATACCTATATTGAACGCTTCGTCTGCCACGTTCTGCCAGAAGGGGATCGCGAAGAGCGTTGGTTACAGCACAACAGCCGGCCCATTCTAACAGGGACATACAAGGGGGGAAGAATTGAGTCGTATACCGACATCACGGGTCTGATCCTGGCCGAACAGGAGATCCAGTGGATTACAACCCGATCCCTGCAGCTGCAGGAGAAAGAAAAGGCCAGAATTGCGAGCAATCTGCACGATGAACTCGGCCAGGCGGTCCTGGCGATCAGGTTTTCTCTGGAAAACCTTCAAGCTTCATTGATGAAGCGCGCCGATTCACCGGACAGCGAACTGAGGGAGCTTCAGAAATCGATTTCCTGGGTCGAAAAGCTGGGCACCGAAGTCAGGGATATCTCGAGCGCGCTTATGCCTCCTTTGCTGGGCCCGTTAGGGCTGGACGAAACGCTGGTCTGGTTAGCAGAGCAGTATTCTTCGATAGCCGGAGTGGATATCTGCTATCAGTCATTTGGCGTGCAGCAAAAAAGGTTTTCAGAATCGCTCGAGATAGCCATCTTCCGGGTATTCCAAGAAAGCTTGAACAACATTCTCAAGCATGCCAGCGCCCAGCACGTGGATCTGAGGCTGGTCTACAGCCATCCCCGGATCATCGTGAACGTCACTGACGACGGCAAAGGTTTTGACGCCGGGGACGATACTGCTGTCGGAATCGGGCTGAAAATCATGAGGCAGAGAGTCCGGGAATGGGGTGGAACCATGACCATTATGTCTCAGGTTGGCAAAGGGACCACTGTCCGCGCGGAGTTCCCCGCACCCTAGAGAAACATCATGGAAAAGTACGCAGTGCTTCTGGTCGACGATCACCCATTGATTCGCGAAGGGTTGGTGGATGTGATCAACGCACAAGCGGATATGGTGGTTGTGGGCGAGGCCGAGAATGGGGAGCAGGCTCTCAGGTTGGTCCATGAGCTGAATCCCTGTGCGGTCGTACTGGATATCGCCCTCCCGGATTTCAATGGGATCGATATCGCGGCCAAGATCCGCGATTACAAGACAAGCACCGGCCGGGAGACCCATGTCATTATTCTCTCCATGTTCATGAAGGACAGCCTCGTTTATCAGGCGCTGCAGTGTGGCGTGCGAGGGTATGTCGTTAAGACTGCTTCGAGCACAGAAGTCGTCGACGCGATCCGGCATGTCTGTCAGGGCAGGTATTACCTGAGTCCAGAGGTCTCCGCCAGCATTATCCCCGGTTACCTGAAGAGCCATTCCGGCGCCCAGCCCGCCAATCACTATGACTCATTGTCCCAGCGCGAACAGCAGGTATTCCGGCTCCTGGCCGAGGGCCATTCGAATAGGGAGATCGCCGACTTCCTCCATATCAGCCCCAAGACGGTAGAAAGACATCGAGCGAATATCATGTCCAAGCTCAACCTGAGCTCCTACCGCGACCTCTTAACGTTAGCTATCGATTTGGGTATCGTCGTGGTTTAGTGCCTGCTGTGCGGGCCAGGGCCGCACCAACGAAGATATTGGAGTCTAGGACGATTTTGGGGGTGGGCTTGAGAATGCCGTCACGCAGACCCGGCAGGTTTTTGGAAACCGGTCAGGTCTGGTCCGTGCCCGACACCTGATCCTTCTCCACCCGCCCCGGGCGAATATCGGCGGCGAGGCGGCTGATCTGGTGGCCGTAGTCGGGGATGTCGATGGCCGGCCGGCCCATGACGCGGCGGTCGAAGAAGAACTCGGCCAGCCGCTGCTTGCTGCGATCCTCTTTCTTAAAAACCTCCCAGGCGGCCTCGACGCCCATGCAGGCGACGTAGTAGAGGTCGGTCAGGCGGTCCATGAGGGGGCGGAAGGGGACGCTGGCGCTCTGCTCGTCCATCTCCAGCAGAGCGTCCAGCTGCTCGCGGATTTTGCCGAGCGCTTCCAGCCCTTCGCGCTTGAGGCGGTTGAAGGGCAGCGACGTGAGCATTTCTTCCACCAGGGCGAAGAAGGGCTCGTGAACGCGGTAGCGGCGCATGTCGCGCTGGACCTGGGCGAGCAGGACGTTGTGCGAGCCTTCCCAGTTCTCGTAGACGACGTTGTCGCGCAGGAGGCGCGGCAGGACCGAAAAGTCCTCGACCGTGCCGTTGCCGCCCAGGACCTCAATCCCTTTCTGGATAACCTCGTGGGCGATGAGGGAGGAACGATATTTGTTGAGGTTGAGAGCCATACGCAGGAAGGCCCCGGTCGCGGCGTCGGTCTTTCTTGCAGTCTCGATCTCGTCGAGTGTGCGTACTATGCGCATACTGCCGGAAAGGATAGCCGTCGCATCGCTGCGCATCTTGGCCAGAATGTCCTGCACCAGCGGGAAATGGATGATAGGCTGGCCAAAAGCAAAGCGGTGGCGGGCGTAACTCCAGGCGACGATATAGGCCCGGCG
>JAAYYY010000607.1 GCA_012515125.1 Chloroflexota bacterium | reverse complement strand
TCCTCGTCGGCCTGCCAGAACAGGGTCAGCAGGAAGGGTTCCCCCGGCGCCGCCTCGACGCGGTCCAGGTTATAGCCGAGCAACCGCAGCGGGCCTCGAGACCAACCTGCTTCGTACTGCGGCTGAAACGCCTCCACGGGCGCCGGCTCCTCGGGCCGCTCTACCCTCACCGTCTCCAGCAACACCGCCTGGCCCTGCCCATCAAGGGGGGCAACGGGGAGCAGCGTGGCGCGGTCGAAAAGCACAAGCTGAACGTCGTAGACGCCCGGCGGCGTGCCCCCCAGCGGCTGCAGAAGGTGGCTGTCCTGCGCGACCTGCCCCGGCGCCCACATAACCGTGTCCGGCGGATCGCGGAAATCACGCGGCCGGCTGCTATCCTTGGCGCTCCAGAGCTGTCCGTCCGGGCCGGTAAGCTGTAGCGTGCTCTGGTAGTTGGCCCCCGGCGCTGTCGTCGCCGTCCAGAAAAGGTCGTAGCGCCGGGCCTCCCCGGCCGGCAGCGCAGTCTCGCCTTCGCCCGCGACGCCGAGCAGGCGCAGCCCACCCTGGAAGGCGACGTCTCGCGGCGCCCGCAGGCCGGGCATGTTGCCGCCCTGCAGGGCATCGCGCATCAGGGGACTCGACACGCGGGGCAGCAGCCCGGCTACCAGGGCAAAGAGGCCGAGACCCAGCAACAGGAAAACAGGCTGCACCATGCGGCCCGGCGTGGCGTCTTCTCCGGCGGTATCCGCCGTCCCCCGGCGGCGCCAGAGCAGTACGGCAAGCGCCAAGACGGCCAGCAGCGACGCGCCGGAGGCGGCGTCGGCAGCCAGCCGCAAGGGAGTCTCGCCAAAGGCCACGACTACCTCATGCTGCCCGGCCGGGAGCGGCAGTGTCACCCGCCCGTATCCCGCTTCCGGCGTCACCACCACCTCTTCGCCGTCTACCCAGGCGCGCCAGCCGGGATAGGCGAAGACGTTGGCCGTAATCTGCACCGGCGCCACCGCCTCCAGCCGGGCGGTAGCGCGCAGTGGTTCGTCGCGCTGTTCGACGAGCCGGACTTCCGGCGGCAGCGTCTCCGCGGCGAAGCGGGCCGGCGCCGGGGCCGGGTCCGGCGGATACAGCGCCACGGTGCGCGGCAGATATTCGCCCTTGGCCGTCGTGCCTATCGTGTCCGTCGCCAGCTCAAAGGCTATCACATCGGCGACGGTCGGATTCTCCAGACCGCCGCAATAGCGCGGGTCGAACCAGAAGAGGGAGGCGAGGACCAGCACGGCAATCGCCGCGCCCGCAGCAGGCGTTGGCAGCCGGCGGCGAATATCGGCGACGGCGTCCACTGCCGCCGCCAGCAGCATCGCCAGGCAGATGGCTGCCGGCCCCGACAGGCGCCAGGGAAATTGCACGAACTGCAGGAGCGGCGCCCTCTCCCAGATTGGCTCAGAGGCGGCGGTCATCAGGAAGACGTACACCAGCAGGGCCGCGCCAAAAAAGGCGACCTGCCGGCGCCTTTCGTCGCGCCAGCGCCACAGCCCCCATAGCGCGGGCAGGGCCAGCAGCGCCGGCGCCAATCCAAGACCCCGCGGCGGAGAGGGGTTGAGCAGATCGGGCTGCACGGCGCGCGGCAGGGTGAAGATCTCGCCGAGGGTGACGAAATTGTTCCAGTAGACAAAAACGGGCGGCACCAGCAGCCTGTCGATGTGCACGTAGCGCTGTTCGGCCATCGCCGGCAGCCAGAAGAAAGCGCTCAGGCCGAGCGCCAGGGCGACCGCAGCAACGACCACGCTAAGCCGCCGCCGGCGCAGCGCGCGAGGGGCCTCCGCCGGCCGGGCAAACCACGCTTCCGCGGCGCCGTATAGCGCCAGAAGCGGCAGAAAGATCAGCGCAAAGACGTTGTGGGTAAGCAGAACGGCCGCCGCTGCCAGCGCGGCGACAGGCAGCCAGCGCCCGCCGCGCCGCGCCAGCCGGCCCATCGCCCACAAAGCAATCGCCAGCAACGGCCAGGCCAGCGCTTCCGCCAGGTTGCCCCGGAAGTAGACGTCGTAACCGTGGTAGGGCGCGTACATGACCGCCGCAGCCGCCACGACCGCCGCCGGCCGGCTGAAATGGTCGCGGGCGAGGCGGTAAGCAGCCAGGCCGGAGCCGATGATGCCCAGAGCAAACGCCAGCCGGATGCCCAGATTCAGGCCCGCACCCAACGCGCTGAGGACGGCGGCCACGTAGTAGGCCAGAGGGGCATAGAAGTTAAAGAAGGGGAAGCCGTAGCCCAGGGCCATATCGGGCGCCCAGCGGCTGTACAGCACGCCGTTTGCCAGTAGATGGTCAAGCTGCGTCAGGCGCAGCAGATGGAAGCCGAGATCGTCCGTGCAGACCAGCGCCGGCCGGCGAAAGAGGGGCCACACGGCGAC
>JAAYYY010000606.1 GCA_012515125.1 Chloroflexota bacterium | reverse complement strand
ACGGCGAGAAGTGGCTCTACGTCCGGGATAGCGGCGTCGGCATGACCCGCGAGGAGATCGTCGAGAATCTGGGCACGATTGCCCAGTCGGGCGCACGAGCCTTCCTGCAACGGCTGGACGAGGGTGAGGTCTCCGCGGGCGACGTGATCGGTCAGTTTGGCGTCGGCTTTTACTCGGTCTTTATGGCCGCCGATCTGGTGCGCGTTGTCTCGCGCAGCTACCGGCCGGAGGCTGAGGCGGTGGCCTGGATCTCGCGTGGGGACGACTCCTTCCAGGTCGAACCGGCCGAGAAGCCGGACCGGGGCACGGAGATTCAGATCAAGCTGCGCCAGGATGCCGGCGAGTTCGCCAGCGCCTGGCGGCTGCGCGAGATCGTCAAACGTCACTCAGACTACGTCAGCTATCCCATCTACCTCGACGGCGAGCAGCTCAACCAGCAGCGCCCGCTCTGGCGTCGCTCGCCCAACGAAGTGGAGGCCGGAGAGTACAACAGCTTCTACCAGCAGCTAACGCGCGACTTCGAGGAGCCGCTCGCTGCCATCCACGTCCACGCCGACGCCCCTGTCCACGTCCGCGCCCTGCTCTTTATCCCCGCGGTGCGCGATAGGGGCATCCTCGCCGCCCGCACCGAGCCGGGCCTGATGCTCTACTCGCACAACGTGCTGATCCAGCCCTACAACACCGACCTGCTGCCGCGCTGGCTGAGCTTTGTGGACGGCGTGGTCGAGTCTGAAGACCTGCCGCTCAACGTCAGCCGCGAAACGGTGCAGAGCAACCGCTTTATGCGCCAGCTGGGCAAGGTCCTGCAGCGCCGCGTCATTCGCCGCCTCGAAGAGATGGGCGCAGACGAGCCGGATAAATACGCGCGCTTCTGGCAGCAGCACAGCCGCACGCTGAAGGATGGGCTGGCGATGGAGCCCACTACCGTGGCCGAGGCGATACCCCTGCTCCGCTTCTACTCCTCCAGAAGCACCGACGCGCTGGTCTCGCTGGACGATTACATCGGCCGCATGGCCGAGGGGCAGGAGGCCATCTACTACGTGCTCGGCGATGACATCAGCTCGGCGGCCCGCAGCCCCCATCTCGATCCCTTCCGCGCGCGCGACGTCGAGGTGCTCTACTGGATCGACCCCATCGACCCGTTCATTGCGCCCCTGCTCACAGAGTACCGAGAGACCACTATACGCAATGTCGAGGATGCCGATCTGGCGCTGCCGGAAGAGGCGGAGGAGGGCCAGGCCGGCGAAGTTGTTCCCGAACCGGATTTCAACCGCTTGATCGGGCGCTTCGTCAAGGTGCTGGGCGACCGCGTCCAGGAAGTGCGCGCGTCTCAGGTTCTGAAGGAAAGCCCGGTCCGGCTGGTCACGCCAGAAGGCACCCCGAACCGTGAGGTGCAGCGCATCTATCGCTACCTCGATCCGCAATACGAGGTCCCGCGCAAGATCCTGGAGCTAAACAGGCGGCATCCTCTCATCGCCGATCTGGCCCACCTGGCGTCTGCCCGGCCCGACTCGCCCCTGCTGGACCTGTCGGT
>JAAYYY010000605.1 GCA_012515125.1 Chloroflexota bacterium | reverse complement strand
GGGCGCAGCGGCGTTGTCCAGTAATGGCTAACCATCATCACAGAAAAAGGAAGAATCTGACTATGCGCTTGCTCCGCCTTTACCTCCTGCCGGTCCTCCTGCTATCACTGACTGCCTGCGGCCTGTTGCGCGAGCCTGAAGAGGCGAGCGCACCCATCGAGGCTGTGCCGCTGGTCATCGAGCCGACTACGGCGCCGGTTGAAGCGCCAACAGAAGTGACGACAGAGGGCGAAGTGGAAAAAACGGCGACCGGAGAGCGGCTCATCTACGCCATCGATCCGAACCAGAGCCAGGTACGCTTCGAGCTGGGTGAGGATCTGCGCGGGCAGCGCACGCTCGTCGTGGGCGTTACGAACCAGGTTGCCGGGGAGCTGGCCCTTAACCTGAGCGACCTTTCCAGCACGCAGGTCGGCGTGATCCAGATCAACGCCCGCACGCTGGCTACCGATAACAACTTCCGCAACCGGGCGATCCATAACGAGATCCTGCACACGGGCGCCTACGAGTTCATCACCTATACGCCGACCGGCGTGGAGGGGCTGCCCGCTGCGGTAGAGCCTGGAGACGAGGTCAGCTTCGCGATTACTGGCGATCTGACGATCCGGGAGATCAGCCGGCCGGTGACCTTCAACGTGACGGCGGTGGCGGTTTCGCCAGAGCGGATCGAGGGCACGGCGACCTCGGCGGTCAACCGGGCCGACTTCGAGCTGCGCATCCCGCAGGTGCGCCAGGTGGCTAACGTGGACGAACAGGTTCAACTGACGATAAACTTTGTGGCAAATGCCACATCTTAGGAGTTCGACTATGGGCAGACGGCCGGGCAACAGCGTTCTCGTCATTCTGGTGCTAGTTCTGATGGCGCTGGCGACGGCCTGCGCCCAGCCGGGGGCCGGCGCACTCGAAGCGGCGACAACCGTCGCCGAGCAGCAGCCGGGCGCGGCGACGACACCGGAACCGCCCCCGCCCGCCGTCGCCACGGTGGCCCTGCCGACAGCGACGGGCACGGCGACGATGCCGCCCACGCCGACCCTCGCGCCCACGGCGACCGCCAGCCCATCGGCCACGCCGACGCCGGCCCACCCGCTGTCCATCGAGGTCATGCGGCAACAGGAGTACCCTGGCAGCGAGCTGGTCTTCGAGCAGACGCTGCCGGCGGGCAACGGCTATTCCCAGTACATCGTCTCCTACCTCTCTGAGGGCAACAAGATTTACGCGCTGCTGACGATTCCGTTCGGGGAGAAGCCGGCGAGCGGCTGGCCGGTGATCATCTTCAACCACGGCTTCATCCCGCCGGAGATCTACCGGACCACCGAACGGTACGAAGCGTACGTGGCGGCTTTCGCCAGCGCGGGCTACATGGTGCTGCGCTCGGACTACCGGGGGCACGGCAACTCGGAAGGCGAGGCGACGGGCGGCTACGGCTCGCCGGCCTACACGGTGGACGTGCTCAACGGTATGGCGTCTGTCCTGCGCCACCCCGACGCCGATCCGAACCGGGTGGGGATGTGGGGCCACTCGATGGGCGGGCATGTCACGCTGCGCGCGATGGTCGTCTCCGACCAGATCAAGGCCG
>JAAYYY010000604.1 GCA_012515125.1 Chloroflexota bacterium | reverse complement strand
TCGGCAAGAACTCGCACATCAACCATCTCTGCTGCGTCTGGGCCGGCGAAAACTCAGAGATAATCCTCGGCGATAACCTGCTCATGGGGCCGGGCGTCTGCCTCTTTTCCAGCAACCACAGCATGGATATGGCCCGGCCGATGACGCTGCAGGAACGCAAAGAGGCCTCTATCGTCATCGGCGACGACGTCTGGCTGGGCGCGCACGTCATCGTCACTGCCGGCACGCGCATTGCCAACGGCGTTGTCGTCGCCGCAGGCGCCGTGGTCACGCGGAGCATCACCGAGGAGAACGTCATCGTCGCCGGGATTCCGGCAAAAGTCATCGGTAAGCGGCCATCAACCCCTAAACTCAGCAGCAACGGCCGGAAATCGGTAGAGATGGTGTCTGAAAGCCAGGGGTCATAATGAATCAGGTGATCAATGCGCTGACTATTGACGTGGAGGAGCACTTTCAGGTCCACGCCTTCGAGACGGTGATTGACCGTTCCAGCTGGGAGCGCCAGCCGAGCCGGGTCGTGACCAACACGCGGCGCCTGCTGCATCTGCTAGCGGAATACGAGGTGCGCGCTACGTTCTTCGTGCTGGGCTGGGTCGCCGAACGCTACCCAGCGCTGGTCCGGGAGATTCTGACAGCGGGTCACGAGTTGGCGACTCACGGCTACTGGCACGAGCTTGTCTACCGACAGAGCCCGAAGGAGTTTGCCGCCGATCTGCGCCATTCCCTTGACACCCTGGCGCTGGCAGGCGGCGTTTCGAGCGTAGCAGGCTACCGGGCGCCCGGCTTTTCGATCACCAATCAATCGTTATGGGCGCTGCCCATTCTGCGCGATCACGGCATCCGCTACGACTCCAGCATCTTTCCCCTGGTGGCTCACGATCGCTACGGCATTCGCGGCGCGGCCCGTTTTGCCCACAGGGTAGAAGGCAATCTGTGGGAGTTTCCGGTCAGCACGATCACGCTGGCAAGGCAGAACTGGCCTGTAGCCGGTGGCGGCTATTTCCGGTTATTCCCGCTGTCCATCACGCGTCGCGCCATCCGCCGCCTGAACGCGCAGGGGCAGCCGGCCGTTGTCTACCTGCATCCGTGGGAGATTGACCCGCAGCAGCCGCGCGTCTCTAACGCGCCTCTGGTCTCCCGTTTCCGCCACTATGTCAATATTGCCAGAACTGAAGGCCGGCTGCGCGCTCTCCTGGGCGAATTCGAGTTCGGGCCGATCTCCGAGGTTTTCGTGAGCCATCTAGAGACAGTATAATCATGGGTTCATGTTACCTCATAAGCACGTCCTCATATCCGCTGCGGTCGGCGCGCTCGGCTGGTGGCGGAGCGGGCTACCGGCTGCCTTCGTCGCCGCTCTGGCGGCGGGGACCCTGCCCGATAGTGACCATGCCGTAGACTACCTCTATCTGCGCTATTCCGGAGAACACCGGCTCATCCTTCCGCTTCACGGCTATGAGTACGGTTTGATCGGCGGCGCGCTGGCGCTGGCGACGGGCAGCCGCATCGGCCAGGCTGCCGCTGCCTCTTATCTGAT
>JAAYYY010000603.1 GCA_012515125.1 Chloroflexota bacterium | reverse complement strand
TGGACCCAAGCCGGCTCTTCACCTACGGCCTCATTGCCCTCTTCTTTTTCTCCGCGCCGCTCGTCGTCGTCGAGCTGATGGAGGAGCTGCGCGCCGGGATAAACGCCGGCATCGACCAGGCGCTCGTCGCCGGCGCGAGCGGCGACATCTTCAACAGCGGCCTGGACGGAACCGATACCGGTCTGCCCGCCGCCATCCCTGACGTCAACGGGGACGGCGTCGTGGCCAGCTTCGATATGGTCGCCGCCTTTCTGCTCGTGGCCAACGGCGACGAGCTGGACAGCAGCGAGTTCCCGACCGATTTCGAGGCGACTTACTTCCCCTTCGGCGACCCCTCGAGCATCGACCTCAGCGACGAGGCCGACCAGCAGCTGGCCAAGGCCCTGGCTGCCGACGGCATCGAGCGGCTGGTCTTCGCCCTCATTGCCGCGCCCACAGCCATTGCCGAGCATTTCCTGCGCCTGGCGCTGACCGCGGTGGCCATGCTGCTCTACGCCGGCGTGCCCTTCGCCATGCTCTTTGCCTTCTTCGTCTACACCCAGGCCTTCCTCGGCGCTTACCTCAAGCAGTTCGTCAACCTGCTCATCGAGACGTTCATGAGCGTGATCATCACCGGGCTGATGATCGGGCTGCTCGCCGCCGCCGCGCTGCAGGGGGTGGGGCTGTTCATCGCCGCCAGCGTGCTGGCCCTCTTCGTCCTGCTCTGGCGGATCAAGAGCGCCCTCAAGCTAGCCGGGGCGGCCTTCGACCTGTTTGGTGGGGCGATGCTCACCGGCGGCTCAGGCGGCATGGAGATGGCCCAAATGGGCCGGCAGGCGGCCCTGGGCACGGCGTCGCTCGCCGGCGCGGCACTGACCGGCGGGGCGACCCTCGCTCTGGGAACGGCGGTGGCCGGAGCGGCGGCCGCGCTGCAGGTGGACGGGCAGCGCAACGGCGCCCTCCTCGGGGCCGACCCGGCCAAGGCGGCCGGGCGCGTGGCCCAGCTGAAGACGATTGCCGGCTACACCTTTGGCCGCTCGGAGACCGCGCGCGGCATCATCGAAGGGGCGCACGAGGTGCGCACGCTGGGGCGCAACTTCCGTGACGGCGCGGTGCAGGAGCACGAGCCAGACACGCTGGATTACCTGCGCGCCGGCAGCTCGATGAGCGGCTTCGGCTCCAGCCCCTGGCTGGCGATGCGCCTCTCGCCCTCACTGCGCGCCGCCTATGACGAGATTGGCGGCCGGCGCGTCTACGACACGAACACCCATCCCCTGATTGTCGACGACGATGGGTCGCCGCTGTCCCCGGCGGCGACCCGAACGGCCACGGCGGCCGCGCCCCAACTTGGTGAGCATTTCGCCGCATTGCAGGCGGCCCTGGCCGCGCTGACTGCGGCGCTGTCCAGCTCCGATGGGCTGCCGCGCTGGACGCGCGGGCCGGAAACCGGGGCAACGGTGGGGCGAGGCGGCCCAGAGGAGGAGAGCGGGCAGCGCGCCGCACCGGCCGACGCCCGCCCGCCGGCGCCCGCGGTCCAGGACGTGCGCCTCGTCGAGCGCGGCGTCGACCTCGACCACGACGGCCGCGAAGACAAATACGAGACGACCGGCGGGCGAGGGAGCAGTGCCGGCGCGGTCTTTCTGCAGATTCCGGACCCGGCCCGCGAGGCGGCGCTCGCAGCCGCCGCCGGCCGGCTGGAAGAGAGCGCTTCCCCGGCCGGGCAGGCCGCCTACCGGGCCCTGGTCGGCCACGCCGGCCCGCAGAACGCCGGCCTCCTCCGGCAGGCGGTGAGTACGCATGGCGCGGCTTCCGTCCAGGAAGCGGCGGCAGCCACGGCGGCGATGGTCGCCGAATACCGGCGCCAGGGGCGGGGCGATGCGGAAATCCTGGCCGCGTTCCAGAGCGGCGAGGCCGCAACCGCGCTCAGGTCCACCCTGGATACGCCTCTGGCCGATGCCGAGCTGTCGGCGGTGGCCGACCTGGTCCTGCAGCCGGAGCGCCGGCTGACGCGGGTGCAGCTGGCGGCCGTCATCGGCGCGCAGGTTGCCGCCGGCAGCCCGACCGTCGAGGGGGTACAGGCAGCCATCGGCTCGCCGGTCCACTTCGGCGGGCAGACCGGGAATATCCGCGGCGTCATCGCCGGCGCGCAGGCGCTGCAGCTCGCGCCGGAAGAGCTGGCCCGCCTGGCGGAACGGGTCGGCCAGGGTCTGCGCGAGGCGGTACAGGCCGAGCTCGTCAGCCGGGGCCACCGGCCGGACGTTGTACACCCCTTTGT
>JAAYYY010000602.1 GCA_012515125.1 Chloroflexota bacterium | reverse complement strand
TCCTGCTTGAACAGATGGAGGGCGTGCCGGCCGAACGGCGAACGGCGCGTTTTCGCTGCGTCGTCGCCCTGGCCTCGCCGGAGGGATTGCTGGAGACGGCTGAGGGCACGGTGAGCGGGCGCATCACGACCCGGCCAAGTGGAGCCGGCGGCTTCGGATACGACCCGGTCTTTTTTGTCGAGGAGCAGGGCCGCACAATGGCCGAACTGCCTGCGGCGACCAAGAACGCCATCAGCCACCGCGCCCGCGCCTTCATGGCCCTCAGGTCGGCCCTCCTACGCCATCTCGCCTGCGGCTAGCCGCGCCAGGAAGCTGGCGATAGCCGAGGCAATGCGCTCCGGCTGCTCCAATACCATCATGTGTGCGGCTTCCTCCAGCGACAGCAGCTCGGCTCGTGGGATGGTCGCGGCGAGGTAGGCGCCGAATTTGTGGGGCACCAGCTTATCGGCGTGGCTGGAAATGACCAGCGCCGGCGCCTCGATCCGGGCGACTTCTTCACGGCGGTCGAACCGGTCGCAGGCCAGAAAATCGCCGCGCAGCACTTCTGGCGCCGTCTTCGCGAGCTGGGCCCGTGACATCGCCAGTCGCTCCGGCGGCGCCTGCGGGGACCAGTAATAGCGGACGAGAAAATCGACGACGCGCTGGAAATCGGTCGTGGCCTGTTCGATCAGCAGCGGGTTGACCGGCAGGCGCGCTCCGGTGCCGATGAGCACCAGCCCGCGCAGCCAGGCCGGGCGCTGCAGGGCGATTTCCTGGGCGATGGCGCCGCCCATCGAGTGCCCGGCAAGCACATAGTCGCCGGGGGGCAGGCCGTCCAGTAGCGCCTGCACGGCCGCAGCGTAGCCGCCGATCTCCTCACGGCCCGGCAGCGCGCTGCGCCCATGACCGGGCAGGTCGAGGGCAATAACGCTCGCCTGGGGCAGGCGGCGCAGCTCGCGCGGCCAGTCCAGGTGGGAGCCGCCGGCGCCGTGGATCAGGACCAGGGTTGGCGCTCCGGCGGGCCCGCGCTTGTGGGCGTAATAAAGGGGCTGTCCGTCGATCATGACTGTGGGCATCGACGCTCCTGTTCCGCTCGATAAGGTAGGTCAGTTGACCCATTATAGCCCCCCCTTCGCCTTTTGCGCCGCCTCCTCGCGCTGGCTACAATCTTCGATATGCGGGAGGAGGTATACAAACAAATGAGCCAATTCGTGATTGAAGGGGGGCACCCATTACGAGGCACCATCACGGCGAGCGGGAACAAGAACGCGGCCCTTGCCCTGATCCCGGCCTGCCTGCTGACGGAAGAGCCGGTCGTGTTGCACAATCTGCCCGACATCCAGGACGTGCGCACGGCGCTGGAGCTGCTGGCGGCGCTGGGCGTGCAGGTGCAGAACGTAGCGCACGGAAGCTGGGCCATCCACGCAGCCGACGTGCAGACGACCGAGCTGCCTCGCAAGCTGGCCGAGCGCATTCGCGCCTCGTTCATCTTCTCCGGCCCGCTGCTGGGCCGCTTCCGGCGCGCCTGCCTGCCGCTGCCGGGCGGCGACGTGATCGGCGGGCGCCCACTGGACACGCACATCGAGGGGTTGAAGGCGCTGGGAACGACCGTGGAGATGGACGTGCGCCAGGGGCTGTTCCACATGAAGGCACCCCAGCTGCGTGGCGCGGGTTACCATCTGCAGGCCGAGGCCAGCGTGACGGCGACCGAGAATACGGTGATGGCTGCGGTGCTCGCGCCCGGCGAGACGGTAATTGACAACGCCGCCAGCGAGCCGCACGTTCGCGACCTGTGCAACTTCCTCAACCAGCTCGGCGCGCAGATTGAGGGCGTTGGCACCAACCGGCTGATCATCCACGGGGTCGAGCGGCTGGGCGGGGGCGAGTTCACCATCGGCGCCGATTTCATGGAGGTCGGCAGCTTCATTGGGGCGGCGGTCGTCACGGGCGGCGAGATTCGCATTCGCAAGGCCAGCCCCCAGGACCTGCGCATGGTGCGCCTGATCTACGAGAAGCTTGGAGTCATCTGGGAAGAAGAAGGAGACGACGTGATCGTGCCGGCCGAGCAGCCGCTGTGCATCGAGAGCGCGCTGGGTGGGCGCATCCTGGAGATTAAGCCCCATCCCTGGCCCGGCTTCCCGCCGGACCTGATGAGCATCGCCGTCATGCTCGGCACCAAAGCCGAAGGCTCCGTGCTGTTGCACGACTGGATGTACGAGAGCCGCTTCTTCTTCGTGGATAAGCTGCGCTTCATGGGGGCGCGTATCGTGCTCTGCGATCCCCACCGCGTGCTGGTGCAGGGGCCGTCGCACCTGCACGCCAACCCGGCCGGCGTCACCAGCCCCGACATTCGCGCCGGCATGGCGATGGTGCTCGCGGCCCTCTCCGCCGAGGGGACGACGGTGATCCACAACATCCAGCAAATCGACCGGGGCTACGAGCGCATCGACGACAAACTACAGTCGTTGGGCGCCCACCTCCAGCGCATCGACTGAGCCGGAGAAGGCCGGCAGGGCTGGCCCGATAAGGCCAGGTTAGAGGCATAGCGCCGCTGTGCTGCGTCCGGTATAGACAGCTGTGCGCTGCTAAGGCTCACGATCTACTCTGGAGTAGTTATGGTAAATGAGTCCAGGATGTACTCATTTGCCGCCGCTGATAATGCTTCTTGTCGGACCGGAGCATATTGTTGTCTTCCGGCTATTGCCCCAGTTGTTCAATCATCTCGTCTAGAGAGGGGCTAGGAAATACTGTCGAAGCGTAATGCCAGGGACTCTCTGGCTTTACCTGAGTTACATCCGATATATCAAACCGCCAAGGCTCCTTTGGTCCAGTGAAGTATGCTTCTCCAAATTCCGGACGCGGTGCGAGAAAGAAGACGTACTGTTTTTCCGGGTCTATGGGAATCTGAACAAACTGTCTTCGGGCTTGAGCGATATTTTCTTCCGTCTTTGGCGCCCGCGCTCCCAGGAAAGCCTCTCGGAGCAATACGTAAATAACGTCGGCTCCATTCCCCTTCAAGTAGCGGCTGACACGAACTTCGTAGCTCCGGCCGACAACCAGGACATTAGGATCTGGTCTGGCTAGATCATTTTCATCGCGCGCCATATTAACCGTTTCATCGGTAGCCGTGGCCCGACCAATAACAATAACATCTGCGATATCAGCCAGTTCCTTAATAGACGATACAGTTCTATATCCGGCCGACACAGAGCCAATGCCAGCTTCAGATAACTCGCCTGGAACTGTAGTATTTTGGCTCACCGATGCTTGAGGGGACTTATCTGACCTGACCGTGCAATTCACGAGTAATAGCAGGAGCACCATGAAATTGAGTAGAGTGACTATCTTAGGCCAAAAGCGGTAAGTTCCATCCTGCATCTTCATTGTCATTCTCCCTGGGTATCAGCCGGTATCAGTAAGTTCACAGCTTTTTGCTATGGGTAACGTTCGTTCACTAATTGAATGTCAGGAGATTGCGGAACATAGTAAATAGTCGGATCTGGATTGTAACCAAGAATTGCGGGCTCCATACCACTGATGTGCCCAACACCGTGTGCGTGACCAATTTCATGGTTAGATTCTGCACGCCTTATCTTCGAGTTGCTTGGAGCCCCAGCCCTATTCAGATAGACATCGTAGCCAACAGTAGTGGAGAAGCTGCAATAGGGCAGTGCGAAGCCTCCCTGCCCGTAAGGATCATAATAAGAGTCTATAAACACCTCCCCAGAGCTACCATCTTCATAAAACCAAAAGTTCACACCAGTACTGTTCCAATCAGCCACAGCCTGCTCCAACTCCGCACGGAACAGAGCGCCTGGATACACATTTGGGCCCCAGGTGTAACTAATTGAGGTCGTATATCCTGGAGCATGATACCAGCGGCAGGAAGGTGCGTCGTACTCGCTAACCGCAAATACCTGTCGAGAAAACGCAAGTAACGACCCTAAGAGAATGACGGCTAAGAGGAAAACCTGAACCGATCTTCTACTAATCTTTTGTGCTCTTAACTTCATTGTATCCTCCAGTGAAGAAGCAATACCGGTCGTTAATTCATAACACAAGAAGGTCAGACCTGAACTTACCGTAACCGGCGGCCGATGTCGTCGGGAAGTAACAATCATCCTGTTTAGACGTGACGTCTGTCATCTATCTGAGAAGCGCGGAAAAAAGGGGATGGCAATGGCCTTGCGTGCCATTGTCACCTTTCATGTAGGGTCGTAACTGGAACTGTGTGCCATAGTGCTGCACAGCGTCGTGCGTATTTGACCGTCCTCTCGCGCTTCGCTATAATCAACTGTCGCTTTGCCTGTGCAGGCCGATTTGTTTGCGCCTGCTGCCGAAGCATGACCCTTTAGGATGACTGGTAAAATATCGGGGCTTATGCCCTTGTTTTTTTGGGAGATGAGACAATGCCGAAACGTACCTACCAGCCGAAGATTCGCCGCCGCGCCCGCGTACATGGCTTCCGCGCCCGCATGAAGACCAAAGGCGGCCGTAAGGTGCTGGCCGCGCGCCGCGCCCGTGGGCGTAAGATCCTGGCGTCGAGCATGAATAACCACGTCAAGCGCATCAACTGGAACGCCACGAAGGCCGCTTCTTACCGGGCGAATAAAGAGAGCGGCAACCGTTAAGCCGCGCATGGGCTGCCATCTAGGATGTTGCCAGCTCAGCATCGCCTCCGGCACCGGTCTGCGATTCAGCGGGTGCGCCGGGATGGCCGGCGCTGGCACCACCCTCTGTTTGTCCTGTTCGTCGCGCCCAATGGCGCAGCGATCAGCCGGTTCGCCGTTTCGGCCAGCCGGCACACAGGCAACGCCGTGATTCGTAACCGCTTGAAACGGCGCATGCGCGAAGCGCTCCGCCCCTACCTGCCGTCGGTGCAGGGTGGTTACGACTGCTTGCTGGTGGCCCGGCAGCCCTTAGGGGAGGCCACTTTCGCCGAAATCGAATCTGCTCTCAAGCAGCTTCTGCAGCGCGCCGCACTGCTGCCGGATGGCTTCTCCCGGCCGTGCACTGACGTTACCTGAAATAATGAAGAGAGTCGCTCTATTCCTGATACGCCTGTATCAGAACACCATTTCGCGGGCACTCCCGCCGAGTTGTCGTTTTACCCCTAGCTGCTCCCATTACACCTACGAGGCGATCGAAAAGTATGGCTTCGTCAAAGGCGGCTGGATGGGTGTCAAACGCATTTCGCGCTGCCATCCGCTCAACCCGGGTGGTTATGACCCGGTGCCCTGACGGAGGAAGTTCATTGTACGCTGAAAAAGGGTCGCAGTGGCGGCGAATGCCTCGCCTGCGGCGCATCATCTCTCTTTTTGCCCTGGTTAGTTTTCTGCTGGTTGCCTGCGGAACAGGCGTTCAGAATGCCAACTGGCCCGGCGTGACGGCCGACGGCAACGTGGTCTACGTGGCCTACGGGGTCGGCGTCATCGCCGTGGACGTCGCCTCGCAAGAGCTGCTCTGGTCGTTCCCCGACGAGCCGCGCGCGGGCCTGCTCTTTTACGCGCCTCCCAGCGTCGGCGACGAGCAGGTTGTGCTCGGCGATTTTGGTGTGAGTGGCGGCTTTTTCTCGCCCGGCACGACGGTTACCGTTTACGCTCTGGAAGCGGGCGCCACGAACAGCGGCCCCGACGTTCTCTGGTCGCGCGACGACGTCGCCACCGACCGCATCGTCGCCTCGCCGCTTCAGGCCGACGAGCGCGTCTACGTGGGTACTTCGGACAACCACGTAGTGGCGCTTGATGCGTCCAGCGGGGAGCTGATCTGGGATTACGAGACGGACCACAGTATCTGGGCCCAGCCACTCTCCAGCGACGGCGTCCTCTACGCCGCCTCGCTGGACAATTTCGTCTATGCCCTCGACGCGGCGACCGGCGACCTTATCTGGCAGAAAGAGCTGAACGGCTCCATTGCCGGCAACATGGTCCTGGACGATGGCGTGCTCTACGTGCCCAGCTTCGACCGTGCTGTCCATGCGCTGGACCCCGAGACCGGCGACGAGCTGTGGCAGGCGGCGGCGACGAACTGGGTCTGGGGCGCGCCGGCCCTCAACGACGATTTCATCTATTACGCCGATCTGGACGGCAACGTCTTTGCCGCCAGCCGCGAAGATGGCGAGATTGCCTGGCAGAAAGAGGTGCCCGGCGTTATCCAGAGCGCCCCGCTCTATGCCGATGGGCGCGTCTTTGTGACCGCCGGTGACGTGGGCGGCGACGCCGACGCGCCAACGGGGCGTATCGTAGCCTTCGACGCGGAGACGGGAGACGAGCTGTGGCAGCAATCCATCCCGGCGGCGCTCCTGACCAACCCGGTAATGGTTGACAGCGGCGTTGTCGTCGCCATCAACGAGGGGGCCACCGTCCGCTTGCTGGTATTTGATCCCGAGAGCGGCGCGCAGGTCTGGTCCTTTACGCCGCCCGCCGAGGGTTAACGAGAGATCGAGATTAGCTTATGTGGGACACCTTTATTATTAATCCCATGACGAATGGCCTCCTGGTCCTCTATGACCTGTTGGCCAACAACTTCGTCATTGCCATCGCCGTCTTCACCCTGCTCATTCGGCTGCTGACCCTGCCGCTGAACCTGCGGCAGCAGCGCTCGGCCATGCGCATGCAGGAGATGCAGCCAGAAATCCAGCGGATCCAGAAAAAGTACCGTGACAACCCGCAGAAGATGCAGGAAGAGTTCCAGAAGCTCGGCTACAACCCGGCCGAGAGCCTCCTGGGCTGCCTGCCGCTGTTGATCCAGTTCCCCATTCTCATCGGCCTCTACCGGGCCATTCTGCTGGTCATGGGCTCCACGCCGCAGGCGCTGCTGGAGCTGACCCAGCGGGTCTACCCGGGCATCGACCTGACGAGCCTGCTGCCGGTAGACAACCGTTTTCTGTGGTTGAACCTGGCCCAGCCGGACACGTTCTTCGTTCTGCCCGTCCTGGTCTTTGCGACGACCTTCTTCTCGCAGAAGCTGATGACGGCCAAACGCAACCAGCCGGATAAGACGCCCGAGCAGAAGCAGAAGGAGAGACAAGAGAACCCGATGGCGGGCATGACCGAGTCGATGACCTATACGATGCCGCTGATGTTTGGCGTCATGTCCCTGCAGTTCCCGGCCGGCCTGTCCATCTACTTCGTCCTCTCCAATCTCGTCGGCGTGGGCCAGAGCCTGCTCCTGCGGCGCTCGATGCCCCAGCCGGGCGCGACGCCCACGCGGCGGGCCATTGCGGAGGAAGAGGCCGTCGAGACCGAAGCGGAGCCAGTTTCCGAACCTCCGGCAAAGGCGACCGGTAGCTCCGCCAAGCGGAATCTGCCGGCGGGTAGCAAGAGCAAGAGAAAGACCCAGTACAAGCGGCGCAAGCGCTGACGCGCAGGTGGATGACGCATCGCCAGAGGCATCATAGCGACACGGTACGGATACGGAGAGAGGAATGAGCGAACGGTCAATTGAAGCGCATGGAGTGGACGTCGATGCGGCGATTGCCGCCGGCCTGCAGCAGCTGGGACTGACCCAGGACCAGGTCATTGTCGAGGTTGTAGACGAGGGGCGGCGCGGGCTGTTGGGGCTGGGCAGCCGCGAGGCTACCGTTCGCCTGACCCCCCTGCCACGACCTTCAGCCCCAGCGCCCGCCGGCCGGACCCAGACGTCAGAAGCGCCGGCACCCGCCGCCCGGAGAGAGGCTCGCGAGCCTGCGGCCCGCCCGGCGGAAAAGCCCGCCCGCCAGCCCAAACAGTGGGATTCTGAGAGTGAGGACGACGATTGGGCGGCGGCTGATGTCGTCGAAGGTGTGCCCGACGAAGAGACGGCAGCCGTGGCTCTGGAAGTGGTCTCTGAGCTGCTGGACAAGATGCACTTCCGCAACGTCGAGATCAGCGTGGAGCATACCGAGCCGGACGACAAGACGGGGCGCGTGATGACGGTGGTCCGCGTGGAGGGGGAGGGCCTGGGCACGCTTGTCGGCCCGCGCGGCGAGACGCTCGACAATTTGCAGTATCTGGCGCGGCTGATGGCGGGCCATGAGCTGAAGCGGCGTGCCAATTTCCTCGTGGACATCGACAACTACCGCGAGCGACGCCGCGAGGCGCTGACGAAGCTGGCCGAGCGCACTGCCGATAAGGCCGTCCGCCGCAACCGCGCCGTGACGCTGGAGGCGATGTCAGCCTACGACCGGCGGATCATCCACATGGCCCTGCGCGATCACGACAAGGTCTACACCAGCAGCGTGGGCGAGGGCGCCGACCGCCGGGTCCGCATTTATCTGAAGAACCGCTGAGGTCGATCGGATCGAGAGCATCCCTGCTCGCAAAGAGCGGGCTGGAAGCTGCCTGCCGGAGCGGTAGGCGCGATCCGCAATTACGCCTCTGAGTTCAGATACCCGTCAATCGTCGCCAGCAGCTCGTCCAGCTCGGTCATCGTCGTGTCGCCCATGTGGGCGATGCGGAAGTTTTTGCCCTTGAGCGGCCCGTAGCCGTTGGAAATGATCATCCCGTGCCGGCGTAAGTACTGGTTCAGCGCGCCGATGTCCAGGCCGCGGTCGTTGGTCACACAGGTCACCGTCGGCGAGCGGTAGCCTTCGGCGGCGAAGAGACTGAAGCCACGCTCCTGCGCCCAGGTAATGGTCCGGTCGCGCATTGCCAGGTGCCGGGCAAAGCGGGCCGGCATGCCCTCGGCGACCATATCCTCAAGCTGGCGGTCGAGCGCGTAGAGCAGGCTGATGGCCGGCGTCGCGGGCGTCTGGTTACGCAGCAGGTATTTCTCCAGATCGACAATGTCGAAATAGTAGCCCCGGTTCTCCACCGTCCGGGCTTTCGCCAGGGCGCGGTCGGAGACGGCGGCGAAAGCCAGGCCGGGCGGCAGGGCAAATGCCTTCTGGCTGCTGGTGAAGACCATGTCCAGATCCCACTCGTCGAAGCGCAGCTCCGCGCCGGAAAGGCCGCTCACGGAATCGACGAGGATCGTGATCTCCTCGCCGTTGGGCAGGGCGCGTACGGCGGCGGCAATCTCCTGGATGGGGCTGACGACGCCCGTGCTCGTCTCGTTGTGGACGATGGTCACAGCGTCAAACTCGCCGCCCGCCAGCCGTTCCACGACCGCCTCCGGCCGGATAGGCTCGCCCCACGGCGCTTCGAGCACGGCGTTGGCCTTGCCGTTGGCCTCCGTCACCTCCCGCCAGCGGTCGGCAAAGGCGCCGTTCACACAGTTGAGCGCCTTGCGGGCGACGAGGTTGCGCACGGCGCCCTCCTGCCAGCCCGTGCCTGACGACGCTGTGACGTACACGCGGGACTCTGTCAGGAAGACCTGGCGCAGCTTTTCCTGCACCCGGCCGAATAGTTCGGCGGCCTCGGGCATGCGATGGCCAATCATCCACCGTGTTTGCGCATCCAGAATCTCCGGGCGCACTTCGGTAGGACCGGGGATAAACAACCTGATGTGTTGGTCTGAATCTCGCTGCGAATCACTCATGACGGGCTGCGATCCCTCCTTATCCAAGCAGACTAAGTAACAGCTCGTGCAGGTGGCCGTTAGAGGCCAGACAGGACTCGCGGTGATGGCGCGGGTCCCAGGGCTTCCCTTCCCAATCGGTGAATCGGCCGCCTGCTTCCCGGACCAGCAGAGCGCCGGCGGCAACGTCCCAGGGCTTGAGGGCGGCGTTGAAGTAGGCGTCGAGCCGTCCGGCGGCGACCCAGGCCTGGGTGAGTGCGGCAGTGCCGACAGCGCGCAGCGTATGTACGCGCGGGGCGATGCGTCCAAGCCTCGGCAGCAGCCCGGAGCGCAGCGGCTCGACATGGGACCAATCGAAGGCAATCAGCGCTTCGAGCGGCTCGTTCAGGGCGCTGACGGCCATCGGCGCGCCGTTGTAGGTTGCGCCCAGGCCGGCGCCGGCGCTGAACATCTCCCGGCGCACCGGATCGTAGATTGCGGCTGCCAGCACCTGCGCCCCGGCGACAGCCGCTACGGAAATGCAGACGAGCGGTACGTAGCGGCTGTAATTGCTGGTGCCGTCGATAGGATCGATGATCCAGCAGACCTGCCCCGCGGCCGGCAGCGTGCTGTCTTCCTCTTCGGTGAGAAAAGCGTGTTCTGGATAGCGGGCGCGGATAAAGTCGGTAATCAGCCCCTGCGCCTCAATGTCGTCGTCGGTGACCCAGTCGCGCAACCCTTTGGTATGTCGCGCCCGTTCTGTGTCCCAACGCTCGTCGAGGAACGCGCCGGCAATGCGCGCTGCTTCTTCGGCTGTTTCGAGTAATGCACCGATCGGTTCGTCGTTCATCTTCACGAAAAACGGGCCAGGGCGACTGCCCTGGCCCGTCTCATGCACACGAGTCAGGCTCGCAGCATACCTGAGGGTGAGCCCCAGGCGCCGGCAAGCTTACTCGATCTCCGCCATCAGCTCTTCCTGCTGCGCGTTGGCAAAGTCGGTCAGCTCGACGAGGATCTCCTCAATCGGGCCGGTGTTGTCCACACCAACGTCGGCGGGCAGGTTCATGATGGTGTTGAAAGCCTCGGCAGCCGCGTCACGGACGGACTGGTAGCTGATCAGCTGCGGCTCGTAGTAGCTGTATTGCAGCATATCGAGCGCCGTACCCCACTGCGGGTTCTCGTCCACATAGCCCTCGAGGAATTCATTGGTCCCCTCGCGGGTGGGGAAGTAGCCGCTGACGCGGACCCACTCGGCCTGGACCTCAGGGGTGGTATACCACTTGACGAAAATCCAGGCAGCGAGCTGCTGTTCGGGCGTCGTCTGGGTAATCATTACGTCACCGCCGTAGATGTTCTGTACGGGGTTTTCCGTGGTGTACGGAACGGCGGTGATGCCCCACACGTCAGGCTCGCGGCCTTCTTCCTCGGCAACCGTGGCGATGTCGCTCGCGTAGAAGGGCAGGCCACTGCTGGAGCCCATGGTGAAGAGCGCGCGGCGACTCGCGAACTCAGGATTCGGGAAACCTTCGGTGAAGAAGAAGGCACAGCCGTCGTCGTAGAGGTCCTTCAGGAAGGCCATCGACTGGATAGTGCCATCGCCGGCGTAGTTGTAGCCGGTGCCGGCTTCGTCGAGGACGTCACCGCCGAAGGCATAAGTCCAGGCGGCGACAGCCGAAGCGTCGTCACGCAGGATAAAGCCGCCGGAGCCGGCATCGCGGGCGGCGCAAGCCTGCTCGCGGAACTCTTCAGGCGTGGTCGGCGGTCCGTCGAAGCCCAGCTCCTCAAGCCAGGTCTGGTTGTAGTACATGACTTCCATCGAGCGGTTCGGCGGGAAGCCCAGGCGCTGGTTGTCGAAGCTTGGGTGCACGCTCTGATCGAGGAAGGTCGGGTAGAAGTCGTTGCGATCCTCTTCGCTCAGCCCCCAGATCGGGTCGCTCAGGTAAGGCTCCAGGTCTACCAGGGCGTTGTTGAGCTGGTAGAAAGCCTGGTCGTTCTGATAGCCGACGATGAGCGCGGCGGGCAGCTCGCCGGCGGCGATGCTGGCGTTCACCTTGTCGCGGATTTCGTCATAGCCACCCTGGTTCTCGCC